>CAURYQ010000004.1:0-86238 GCA_963529135.1 uncultured Pseudomonas sp.
AAGTGGTCGCCAAGCTCACCGCTACCGACTCGGTCACCGAAGGCGGTCAGATCACCTACACCGTGACCCTGACCAACAAAGACGGCTTGCCGATCGACAAACACGGTGCACTGACCTTCACCCTGGACGATGGTAAAACCACCATCACCATCCCGGCCAATGGCACCACCGGCTCGGTCACCGTTAATGCACCTGACAACGTCTATGTCGGTGCCAACGACCCAGTGGTCAAGTCGATCGCCGGGGTCAGTGGCTCGGATGTCTGGAAGTTCGAGCAACTGACCTTGGATAAGACGCCGGTCAGCACTGCAGTTACCGACGAGCCGGGCTCGGGTACACCAGGCAACGACAACCAGGGTGATCTGGTGCTGATCAACATCGTGGCCAACCAGGTTTCGGTCAACGAAGCCACGCCGCCTCTCTTCACCCTGACCTTGAACCGCGTGCTGGACAAGGACCTCACCGTCACCCTGAGCAACAACGCCACCGTTGTATTCAAGGCCGGCGAGACCAGCAAGTCCTATGTGGCACCTGCCCAGGGCGATGACGTCTTCAAGGACGAGGGCAAGATTCAGGTCGGGATCGTCAAGGCCGAAGTGCCGAACGCCACGTTCGAGAACTTGGTGCTGGGTGCGCCTGCATCGGTCGATGTCACCGACACGATCAGCAAGGTCACTGCGGTGCTGGCTGTGGATAACACCTCGGTCGTCGAAGGCGGAAAGATCACCTACACCGTGAACCTGGTCAGTGAAGACAGCGACCTGCCGGTTACCGGTCATGGCGGTGTGACCGTCACCCTGACCGGCGGTACGCAAGTCTTCATCGCTGCTGGCTCTGCCACCGGTTCGGTCACCATCAATGCGCCAGATGACGTATACGTCGGCGGGCAACCTGCGGTCACCAAGTCGATTACCGACATCACGGTCGCGGGCGCCAAGCAATTCGAAAACCTGGTGGCGGACAAGTCGCCGGTCACCACGACCGTGCACGACGAACCTGCCGGCCAGGGCGATCTGGTACAGGTCAATATCGTCGCCAACCAAGTATCGGTGAACGAGGCCACGGCGCCGACCTTCACCCTTAGCCTGAACCGTGCGCTGGACAAGGACCTCACCGTTACCCTGAGCAACAACGCGACCGTTGTGTTCAAGGCCGGCGAGATGACCAAGACTTATACTGCCGCTGCGCAGGGCGACGATGTCTTCAAAGATGAAGGCAAGATCGAAGTTGGCATCGTCAAGGCCGAAGTGCCCAATGCCACGTTTGAGAACCTCGTCATCGGTGGCCCGGCTTCGGTGAATGTCACCGACACCATCAGCAAAGTCACTGCCGTGCTGTCTGTGGATAACACCACGGTGGCCGAAGGTGGCAAGATCACCTACACCGTGACCTTGGTCAGCGAAGACAACAACCTGCCTGTCACCGGCCACGGCGGCGTGACCGTCACCCTGACCGGTGGCACCCAGGTGTTCATCGCAGCTGGCTCGGCCAGCGGCACCGTCACCATCAATGCGCCAGACGACGTGTATGTCGGTGGCCAGCCTGCGATTACCAAGGCCATCACGGATATCAGTGTCGCCGGCGACAAGCAGTTCGAGAACCTGGTAGCCAACAAGTCGCCAGTGACCACGACCGTAACGGACGAGCCGGCGGGCCAGGGTGACCTGGTGCAGGTGAACATCGTGGCGGACCAGGCTTCGGTAAACGAAGCCACTGCGCCAACCTTCACCCTCAGCCTGAACCGCGTGCTAGACAAGGACCTGACCGTCACCCTGAGCAACAACGCGACCGTTGTGTTCAAGGCCGGCGAGATGACCAAGACCTACACCGCTGCGGCACAGGGCGATGACGTGTTCAAGGACGAGGGCAAGCTGGAGATCGGCATTGCCAAGGCCGAAGTACCGAACGCCAAGTTCGAGAACCTGGTGCTGGGTGCGCCTGCCTCGGTCAACATCACCGACACCATCAGCAAAGTCACTGCCGTGCTGTCTGTGGATAACACCACGGTGGCCGAAGGTGGCAAGATCACCTACACCGTGACCTTGGTCAGCGAAGACAACAACCTGCCTGTCACCGGCCACGGCGGCGTGACCGTCACCCTGACCGGTGGCACCCAGGTGTTCATCGCAGCCGGTTCTGCCAGCGGCACCGTCAGCATCAATGCCCCGGATGACGTATACGTCGGTGGTCAGCCTGCAATCACCACGGCCATCACTGACCTCACCGTTGCCGGTGACAAACAGTTCGAAAACCTGGTGGCCAGCAAAGCGGCAGTCACGACGACCGTCACCGACGAGCCGGCCGGCCAAGGCGACCTGGTGCAGGTCAACATTGTCGCTGACCAAGTGTCGGTCAACGAAGCCACTGCGCCAACCTTCACCCTCAGCTTGAACCGCGTGCTGGACAAGGACCTGACCGTCACCCTGAGCAACAACGCGACCGTTGTGTTCAAGGCCGGCGAGATGACCAAGACCTACACCGCTGCGGCACAGGGCGATGACGTGTTCAAGGACGAGGGCAAGCTGGAGATCGGCATTGCCAAGGCCGAAGTACCGAACGCCAAGTTCGAGAACCTGGTGCTGGGTGCGCCTGCCTCGGTCAACATCACCGACACCATCAGCAAAGTCACTGCCGTGCTGTCTGTGGATAACACCACGGTGGCCGAAGGTGGCAAGATCACCTACACCGTGACCTTGGTCAGCGAAGACAACAACCTGCCTGTCACCGGCCACGGCGGCGTGACCGTCACCCTGACCGGTGGCACCCAGGTGTTCATCGCAGCTGGCTCGGCCAGCGGCACCGTCACCATCAATGCGCCAGACGACGTGTATGTCGGTGGCCAGCCTGCGATCACCAAGGCCATCACGGACATCGCCGTTGCAGGCGACAAGCAGTTCGAAAACCTGGTCGCGAGCAAGACCACGGTGACCACCGCGGTGACGGATGAACCGGCCGGCCAGGGCGACTTGGTGCTGGTCAACATCGTGGCCAACCAGGCGTCAGTCAACGAAGCGACGCCGCCGCTCTTCACCCTGACCCTGAACCGCGTGCTGGACAAGGACCTGACCGTCACCCTGAGCAACAACGCCACCGTTGTGTTCAAGGCCGGCGAGACCAGCAAGTCTTATGTGGCACCTGCCCAGGGCGATGACGTCTTTAAGGACGAGGGCAAGCTTGAGATCGGCATCGCCAAGGCCGAAGTGCCGAATGCCAAGTTCGAGAACCTGGTACTGGGCGCGCCTGCTTCGGTCAACATCACCGACACCATCAGCAAGGTCACCGCAGTGTTGGCTGTGGATAACACCACGGTCGTCGAGGGTGGCAAGATCACCTATACCGTGACACTGGTCAGCGAAGACACCAGCCTGCCGGTCACCGGTCATGGCGGCGTGACCGTCACCTTGACCGGTGGCACTCAGGTGTTCATTGCGGCGGGCTCTGCCAGCGGCAGCGTCAGCATCAATGCTCCGGATGATGTGTATGTCGGCGGGCAGCCCGCAATCACCAAGGCCATCACCGACATCAGCGTCGCCGGTGACAAGCAATTCGAAAGCCTAGTGGGCAGCAAGACTGCAGTGACCACTACCGTGACCGACGAGCCAAGTGGCCAGGGCGACGTGACCACCGTCGGCATCAGTGGCACCACCTCGCTCACCGAAGGTGAGACGGCCCACTACACCCTGACGCTGAGCAACCCGTCCCAGTCCGAAGTGACCGTGACCCTCAGCTATTCGGGCACGGCCAAGAACGGTGAGGACTTCACGGGTGTCACCACCGTGAAGATCCCGGCCAACAGCTCCAGCGTGACCTTCGATGTGCCCACGATCGACGACAAGCTGGTCGAAGGCACCGAGAACTTCACGGTCAAGATCGAAAGTGCCACCGGTGGTAACTTCGAGAGCTTGCAGGTGAATGGCAGCAAAGGCAGTGTCACCACTGCCATCCTGGACAACGACAACCTGCCGGTATCGCCAGGCGGTGCAGTGTATGGCGTCGAAGACACCGACTATGTATTCGCCTGGGGCGACTTCAAGGTCACCGACCCGGATGGCAATACGGGCCTGGCCGTGACCATCACCGCGCTGCCGGCTGCAGGAAGCCTCAAGTACTTCAACGGCAGCGCCTGGACCAACGTGACCGTCGGCCAAGTGATCAGCCAGGCCGACATCGCCGCCAGCAAGCTGAAGTTCGTGCCATTGCTCAACCAGTCAGGCGCCGATGGCTACGGTGGCACCGGCGTGGGCAACCAGCAGGCCGATTACGCGCAGTTCAAGTACAAGCCTAACGACGGTACCAACTTGGGCGGCGAGACGACCATGAAGGTCGATATCAGCCCAGTGGCGGACATGCCGACGCTGGCCATCGGCAGCGCCGATGTGGTGTCCAAAGGCTTGACCAAGGAAGTGTGGACCACCCTGAAGGACCTGGGCACCAACGGCAATGGCATCACCGGTGATGCACTGAAGACGGTCTTTGCCAATTCCGGCAGCGCCACCTCCAGTGCCACCACCACCAACGTCCAGTCCGACGGCAGCGTGAATGGGGGCAGCGGTTCGAAGACTTCCGGCTTGATCTACCTGGAAGCCGGCAAGACCTACACCTTCAGCGGTACGGCCGACGACAGCTTCCTGGTCAATATCGGTGGCAAGACCGTGGTCACGGCTACATGGGGTGGTGGCGGCCAGGTGACTGGCTCGTTCACGCCTGCAGCCACTGGCTACTACCCGATCGAGGTCTACCACGCCAACCAGTCCGGCCCGGGCAGCTACGACCTGAACATTCAGGTGGGCGCTGGCAACCCGGTGGATCTGAGCAGCTCGAACATCCGCATGTACCAGAACGTGACCGAGATGGCCAACGCTGGCCTGAGCGTGTCCGACGTGCATACGGTCAATGGTCAGAGCTACTACGACGGCTACAAGCTCAACGAAGGCCCAGAAAACGGTACGGTGAAACTGGTCGGTATCTCGACTGCCCTGACCGATACCGATGGTTCCGAAACGCTCAACGTCAAGCTTTCCGGCATTCCAGCCGGCTCGGTGATCACTGACGGCGCGGGCCACACCGCGACCGTCGGCGCCAGCGGTGTCGACGTGACCGGTTGGAAGCTGGGCAGCCTGAGCATCCAGCCACCGGCCTACTACCAAGGTCAGTTCGACGTGAAGGTGACCTCCACCTCCATGGAGAGCGTGGGCGGCAGCAAGGCGGTCAATGAAGGCACGATCAAGGTCACGGTGTACCCCGAGACCTATTCGGCGACCAACCTGACGGCCGACAGCGACACCTTCACCGGAACGGGCTCCAACGAGATCATCGTTGCCGACATCAGCGGCCTGCATGTGGTCCCAGGTCAGAACTACAACCTGGCCTTCATCGTGGACACTTCGGGCAGTATGAAGGACTCGGTGGACGCGGCGCAGAAAGCACTGCAGTCGGTCTTCACCACGCTGTCCAACAGCGTCAAAGGGGCTACGTCCGGCACGGTCAACGTGTTGCTGGTGGACTTCGCTACCCAGGTAAAATCCACCGTTGCGGTCAACCTGGCCGACAGCAATTCCCTGCAGACGCTGAAAAATGCCCTGACGGCCATGACGGCCAAAGGTGGCACCAACTACGAGGACGCCTTCAAAACGACGGCCAACTGGTTCCAGAACCTCAAGGATTCCGGCGTTACCGGCAACAACCAGACGTTCTTCATCACCGACGGCGAGCCGACGTACTACCAGACCGGTGAGCGTGTTAACCCGACGCTGCTCAGCAGCAAGGGCATCATGATGGATGCTTATCTGTCGTCGATTAACTACAAGCTCGGCCAGACCGTGAACGTTTCCCTGGACAACAGCAACGTCCTGAACATCGACAGCTCGGGGTACCTGACGGTTACCAGATACGGCTTCTGGAGCTCGACCCAGACGTTGTCAGGCACATTGCACGCGCAGGGCGACGGCACCTACGAGCTGTCCAGCCTGGCAGGCCAGGGCAGCTATGCCGACGCCGATACGATTACCAACTCCAAGAGCGCGTATGCGTTGCTCAAAGGGTTGTCGCCCACTATCGAAGCCATCGGCATCGGCAGCGGCGTGAATACCGAGGACCTCAAGCCGTACGACTCCGATGGCAACCCGCAGAGCAACATCGATGCCTCCAACCTGGCCAACGCGATCCTGGGCCACACCGAGGCCATCCAGCCGGGCAGCGACACCGTCAACGGCGGCGACGGCAACGACATCCTGTTCGGCGACGTGATCACCATGCCGTCAGTAGCGGGTAACGGTATCGAAGCGCTGCAGAACTATGTGGCGATGAAGACCGGCGTCGACGCCAGCGCGGTGGACAGCAAGGCGATGCACCAGTACATCACCGAGCACTACACCGAGTTCGATATCTCCGGGCCTAACGGCGGCAACGACATTCTGTCGGGCGGCAACGGCAACGACATCCTGTTCGGTCAAGGCGGCAACGACATCCTCGATGGCGGTAAAGGCAACGACATCCTGCTTGGTGGCTCGGGCAACGACACCCTGATCGGGGGGCCGGGCAACGACATCCTGATCGGTGGCAGCGGTGCCGATACCTTCGTGTGGAAAGCCGGCGATTACGGCAATGACGTGATCAAGGACTTCAACCGCACCGAAGGTGACCGCATCGACCTCAAGGACCTGTTGCAGGGTGAGAAGGGCAGCACCATCGACAACTACCTGAAGCTGTCGACGGTAGAGGGCACGACGACGTTGCAGGTCAGCAGCGAAGGCAAGCTCAACACCGATGGCGGGCTGGCCAACGCCGATGTCACCATCAAGCTGGAAGGTGTGAACTGGTCCAACCAGACGATCAACTCGTTGATCAGCGGTGCCGACCCAACCATCATCATCCACAACAAAGACAGCTGACGGGCTGTGACCGGGGCAACCGTTCAGGTTGCCCCGGTATGCCTTGATCTGGCACAACTGGCCAGGCAGGCCTTCCCGGTTACCCCCCTACAGCGCATACTTTCGCGCCGCACCCGCGCGTGCGGCGCTTTTTGCCTATGCTGCTGTCTACCCTGAAGGAATCCATGTGACGAGGGACATCGCCATGTTCTACGTGCAACGCGACGCCGCCGGCCAGTTGCTGCGAGTGGAAGCTGCTGCGTTCGACGAATTCACCGAAATGCTGCCGGCCGACCATGCCGATATCCAGGAATGGTTTGCCGATGACGTCGTGGAAAACAGCCTTAACCAGCTCAAGCAAAGCGATCTGGACATGATCCGGGTGCTTGAAGACCTAATCGATGTGTTGACCGCCAAAGGTGTGTTCAAGATTACCGATTTGCCACCCGGCGCCCAGGCCAAGCTGCTCAACCGTTCGACGGCGCGCAAGGCGCTTAGCAGTCTCAACAACTTGATTGAGGAAGAAGAAGAGGGTGGCTTGATCTGAAGCCGACGTTCAACCGGCTGAACTATGGTTATTCTTTAAAGATATTTAAATTATCTTTCTTATGACCTTATAGTTCACTTCACTGCGTACCTGTCGACCAATCGATGCGCCGCACGACTCGAACCCACACGGGAATCCCCGTGCGTTTCCGATCGTCGCGCGTCATGAAGTCGCGCATTGCGTGGAGTGAAAAATGCCAGCCGCCTCGAACGCCCTGTCGCCTATCGACAGCGCCCCGTCACAAGCTTTTGAAATCCACCCGTTCGGTGGCGCCGTAGGCGCCGAAGTCATCGGCCTCGACCTTGGCAGGCCGCTCAATGCCGAGGACTTCACGCGCATTCATCGCGCCCACCTCGATCACCATGTGCTGGTTTTTCGCGAGCAACGCATCAGCCCCCAGCAGCAGATTGCATTCAGTCGCCGTTTCGGCGAGTTGCAGATCCATGTGCTCAAGCAGTTCCTGCTTGCGGGGCATCCTGAAATTTTGATCGTTTCCAACATCATCGAAAATGGCCAGAACATCGGCCTGGGTGATGCGGGCAAGTTCTGGCACTCGGACCTGTCCTATAAAGCGCTACCCAGCCTGGGCTCGATGCTGCATGCCCAGGAACTGCCCAGCGAAGGCGGTGACACCCTGTTCGCGGACATGCACAAGGCCTGGGAAGGGGTACCTGCTGCCCTGCGCACGCTGGTTGCCGGGCGCGATGCCGCTCATTCCTATACGGCCCGTTACGCCGAGACCCGTTTCGAAGGCAACTGGCGCCCCACGCTGACAGCCGAGCAGTTGGCTCAGGTGCAGGAAGTGGTCCATCCCGTGGTGCGCACCCATCCTGAAACCGGCCGCCAGGCGTTGTTCGTCAGCGAAGGGTTCACCACCCGCATCATCGGCCTACCGGAGGACGAAAGCCGTGACGCCCTGCGGCAGTTGTATGCCTTGAGCGTGCTGGAGCAGAACGTATACCGCCATCGATGGCAGCCCCACGATCTGGTGTTCTGGGACAACCGCTCCCTGATTCACCTCGCTGCCGGCTGCCCTGCACACCTGCGGCGCAAGCTCTACCGCACCACTATCCAGGGCGATGCCCCGTTCTGAGCAGAAGGATACCAACATGCGCAAATCCATCAGCCGCCTGGCGGCAAGTATCGGCCTGGGTGCAAGCCTCGTCATTGGCAGCTTCGCGGCCCCCACTGCGGCTCAGGCAGAAGGCAAGATTCGTATTGCCGAGCAGTTCGGCATCGTCTACCTGCTGCTCAATGTGGTCCGTGATCAACACCTGATCGAAAAGCATGGCAAGGCGCAGGGCATCGACATCAATGTCGACTGGGCCCAGCTTTCCGGTGGCTCGGCCATCAATGACGCGCTGCTTTCGGGTTCTGTGGATATCGCAGGCGCTGGTGTAGGCCCGCTGCTTACCGTCTGGGATCGAACCCGAGGGCGGCAGAACGTCAAGGCCGTGGCTTCACTGGGCAACTTCCCGTATTACCTGGTCAGCAGCAACCCTGATGTGAAGACGATCGCCGACCTGTCCAACAAGGACCGCATCGCGGTGCCGGCGGTAGGTGTATCGGTGCAGTCGCGCTTCTTGCAATACGCCGCAGCGCAGCAGTGGGGAGACGCGCAATACGACCGTTTGGACAAATACACCCTGGCCGTACCGCATCCTGATGCGACCGCTGCATTGCTGGCAGGTGGTACCGAGCTCAACGGGCACTTTTCCAACCCGCCGTTCCAGGATCAGGCGCTGGCCAACAAAAACGTGCACGTCGTGCTCAACAGCTACGACTTGCTCGGGCCGAATTCGCCCACCCTGCTGTTTGCGACCGAAAAATTTCGCAAGGACAACCCCAAGACCTACAAAGCCTTCATCGACGCCATCGCCGAAGCTGCCGCATTCGCCCAGAACGACAAAGCGGCAGCCGCCGATACGTACATTCGGGTGACCAACGCCAAGATCGACCGCGCAACCCTCATCAAGCTGATCGACAATCCCCAGTACGAGTTCACCGTCACGCCGAAGAACACCTACAAACTGGCCGAATTTCTCTACAGGGTAGGCGCCATCAAGCACAAGCCTGAATCGTGGAAGGATTATTTCTTCCAGGATGACCGCCCGCTGCAGGGGAGCTGAATCATGACTGCGCCATTGCCAGGCCACACGGTCAGCACCTTTGGCCGCCCCCCGGTACCACCCCTGTTGAGCGTGCAGGACCTCTCCCTCGAGTACCGCACTCGGCAACGGGTGGTGCGTGCTACCCATCAGGTCAGTTTCGAGGTGGACCAGGCGGATCGCTTCGTCCTGCTGGGCCCCTCCGGCTGCGGCAAGTCAACCTTGCTCAAGGCCGTGGCCGGCTTCATTGAACCGCGTGAAGGGCGGATCCTGCTACAAGGCCAGCCCGTCGACGGGCCAGGGCCGGACCGAATCGTGGTGTTTCAGGAGTTCGACCAGCTGCCGCCCTGGAAGACGGTGCAGCAGAACGTCATGTTTCCGCTGTTGGTATCAGGCCAGCTGAAGCGCGCCGAAGCCGAAGAACGAGCGCTGCATTACCTGGACAAGGTTGGCCTGGCAGCCTTTGCCGATGCCTACCCGCATACGTTGTCGGGCGGCATGAAAGCGCGCGTTGCGATTGCCAGGGCCTTGGCCACACAGCCGAAAATCCTCTTGATGGACGAACCCTTTGCAGCGCTTGACGCACTTACCCGGCGCAAGATGCAGGAAGAGTTGCTGCTGCTGTGGGAAGACGTGCGCTTCACCTTGTTGTTCGTCACCCACTCCATTGAGGAGGCCTTGGTAGTGGGTAACCGCATCCTGCTGCTGTCGCCTCATCCTGGGCGCGTACGCGCGGAGGTGCACAGCCATCAATACGGGCTGGGCAGCCTGGGTGGCAGCGACTTCCAGGCCAGTGCCCGACATATTCACCGCTTGTTGTTCGATGAAGCGGACAACCCCGCGCCGCCCAAAGACCTCGGTTTCAACGACATCCGCATTGCCTACTGAGAGGAGCTTCAGCCATGACCACTACCCCTGTACGTCAGGAATACGAGGTGCAGCTGGAGCCGTTGCTCAGTGTACCTGTAGAGCGCAACCTGCCGTTGGCTCAGCGCCTCTGGCAGCACAGTTGGCTGCGCAAGACGGTCATCCTGATAGTGCTCGCTCTGCTGTGGGAGGCCGTTGCCCGTTACCAGGACAACGACCTGCTGCTGCCGACCTTCGTGCAGACCGCCACTGCGTTATGGGATGGCTTGCTCAGCGGCGACCTGCCGGCCAAGGTGGGCGTGTCGCTGGTGATCCTGCTCAAGGGCTACCTACTGGGGATCGTCCTGGCCTTTGGTCTTACCAGCCTGGCAGTCTCGACCCAGCTAGGGCGTGACCTGCTGGGCACCCTGACCTCGATGTTCAACCCCTTGCCCGCCATCGCCCTGCTGCCATTGGCCTTGCTGTGGTTCGGGCTGGGCGACAACAGCTTGATCTTCGTGCTGGTGCATTCGGTGCTGTGGGCGCTGGCGCTCAATACCTATGCAGGGTTTCAGGGGGTCTCCGATACCCTGCGCATGGCCGGGCGCAACTATGGTCTCAAAGGGCTGCGGCTGGTGCTGTATATCCTGGTGCCAGCGGCGCTGCCCTCTATTTTGTCGGGGCTCAAGATCGGCTGGGCATTCGCCTGGCGTACCCTGATTGCCGCAGAGCTGGTCTTTGGTGCCAGCAGCGGCAAGGGCGGCCTGGGTTGGTACATCTTCCAGAACCGCAATGAGCTCTACACCGACAAGGTGTTCGCAGGCCTGGCGGTGGTTATTCTGATCGGGTTGCTGGTCGAAGGGCTGGTATTCAATACCCTGGAGCGTCTGACGGTAAGGCGTTGGGGCATGCAGCACTGAGCATACACCTCGACACCGGCCTGCCGCGCTCAACCCAGGCCAGTGCGAACGCACCTGTTCAGGGCGTTTGATACTGCGCGGCGGCGTTGCTGAGTATCTTGCCGATCTCCTCGCGCAGCAGTGCCGGCTGCTCGACCACCAACTCATCCCCGCGGCTCAACAACCACCAGCGCAACGGGCAGCCATCGCTCACCGTGGCGCGCAGTCGGTGCCCTTGGTCATGCGCTGTCAACTGCATGTCGCCGCTCAATGGAGCGTCCCTGAGCTGGCGCGCCAGTGCATCGCTGATGCGCGCTACCAGCTCGATGCCTTCGCCTGGTGCCGCCTGCAAGGCTTGACCGCTAAAATGGGTAAGCAGGTCGCAAGTGCCGCGTAACTCGCCGGTCACGCCTGCCGCCCAATGCCAGCCGTAGGGAATGCTCTTGTCATTGCGCTCCAGTGGGAAAATCAACGACAAGTCATTGAGGTCGCGCTCGACAGTGCGTTTGCTGACGGTGAAGCCCAGGTCTCGCAGACGCAGAGCCAGCTCGGAGCTGGTAAGACCTGGAGAGCGGCTGGGCAGCTGGCGCAGCAGTGCCCACTGACGGCTGAGGGTGGCGCGAGTGGTGGCGAACGGCAAAAGATAACGTCCTTGTCTAGGCTTGCCGCACTAGGATGGCGGCACGCGAGGGGCATGGCAATTGGCCACGGACCGCTCAGATCAAGTAAGTGACGTTTGGTTGCCTGGTGCCGAATCGTTCGCGACAGGTTTTGACGCTCTGTTGCGCAGAATCACGCCTCATCACAGCCGAAGGTTGAGGTTGTGCGTCGTTCAATGAGGATGAACATGTCTGCTGTCAGCAATATCCATTCGCTGCTTGCCCGCCTTCTGCCCGCACAGGTGGTGGTTCCGCCCGCCGTTGCCAGACGCCAGCGGCTGTTTGCAGGGGTTGGGATGCCCAGCCAGCGGACGATGCTGGTCAGCCGCCTGGACGAAGCCAGTGACCTGCAAGCGGTCTACCAGGACCTGCGCCTGCAAGCCTTGCAAGGCAACGTCGCGGCGCTGAACGACCTTGGCTGGATCTGGCTCAACGGGAAATATTGGCGCGCCGATACCGAACTGGCCGGGCATTTGCTGCGCATGGCGGCGTTGCAGGGTAGTGCCGCAGCCTGGTTCAACCTGGGGCAGCAGCACTATTTCGGCAAAGGTGTCGACCGTTCCTACGCGCAAGCCGCCGAATGCTACCGCCAGGCGTTCGAGCGAGGCCTGTCACATGCTGCAACTGCACTGGGCGACCTGTATGAGGAGGAGGTCTGGGATGCTCAGATGCAATGGCAGGTCGACCCGGAACTCGCCTATCGGTGGTTCCTGCGAGGGGCCGAGCAGGGTGAAGCGCGCTGCCGCTTCGAGGTCGGTCATCGGCTGATCCACGGGCTGCATGTGCGACCAGACCTCAAGCCAGCGCTCTATTGGCTTGAACTGGCGGCCGCTGCCGGGGTTGTACAGGCTGCCGAGGAGCTGGCCGTGCACTTCAGCCGGTGCGACCAGGAGCGGTACCAGCAGTGGCGCGACCGGGCGGTGCAGATGGGCAGCACCTTGGCCCTGACCATGAAACTCGAGGACCAGATTCAGCCCTGAATCGGTGACTTCGAGTGCAAGTGGGCCGGGCGTGTGAACAAGATTTCATGTGGTCGCTTCGTCGCCCCTGGTTGACGGAAGGGGGAGCATGAGGCGTATATTGATAGTTAGCAAACTATGAATATATGTGGTTTTCCATGTCCCTTGATCTTCTGCGCCTTCAGGTCAGCAGCGGCCTGGTCGTTGCCGCTCGGCACTGGCGGCGTATCTGCCATGTGGCACTGACTGGCTATGGCATTTCCGAGGCCTGTGCAGCGCCGTTGCTGATGATCGTTCGCCTGGGCGATGGCGTGCACCAAGTAGCGGTCGCCCAGGCGGCCGGCTTGGAAAGCCCGTCCCTGGTGCGTCTGCTTGACCAGCTGTGCAAGGCCGGGCTGGTGCTGCGCAGCGAAGATCCCCTGGACCGCCGCGCCAAGGCCCTGCGCCTCACGGCTGAAGGGCGCGTGCTGGCCGAGGCCATCGAAGCGGAACTGGTGAGAGTGCGGGGCGATGTGCTGAGCCGGCTCGATCCTGCGGACCTGCAGGCCACGCTGCGTGTGCTGCGCGCATTCGAAGCGGCTGGGCTAGGCAGCACGGGCGGGGCAGCATGAACGGTTTCTTCAGCTCGGTCCCTCCTGCCCGCGACTGGTTCTACGGGGTACGTACGTTCGCCGCCTCCATGATCGCGTTGTATATCGCCTTGCTCATGCAGTTGCCGCGCCCTTACTGGGCCATGGCAACGGTGTACATCGTCTCGAGCCCATTCCTCGGGCCTACCAGCTCCAAGGCGCTGTACCGTGCCCTGGGTACTTTGCTTGGCGCCGCCGGGGCCGTGCTCCTGGTGCCGCCGTTGGTGCAATCGCCTCTGCTGCTTAGCATGGCGGTGGCCCTGTGGACAGGAACGCTGCTGTTCCTGTCCCTGAACGTGCGCACGGCCAATAACTACGTGTTCATGCTGGCCGGGTATACCTTGCCGATGATCGCGCTGGCAGTGGTCGACAACCCCTTGGCCGTATTCGACGTGGCCTCTTCGAGGGCTCAGGAAATCTGCCTGGGCATCGTTTGCGCAGCCGTGGTTGGCGCCATTTTCTGGCCGCGCCGGCTGGCGCCCGTGGTAGTGGGAGCGACAGGTAACTGGTTCAACGAGGCCATTCGCTACAGTGACAGCTACCTGGCCCGGCAGGAAGACGCTGTCGACGTCGGTGGCATGCGGGGGACGATGGTCGCTACCTTCAACTCACTGGAGCTGATGATCGGCCAGCTCGGCCACGAAGGCACGGGCCCCCATACCTTGAAAAACGCCCGTGAACTGCGCGGGCGCATGATTCACCTGCTGCCGGTGATCGACGCGCTGGACGATGCCCTCGTGGCACTGCAAGGGCGCGCCGCGCAGCAGTACGCACACATCCTGCCCGTACTCGATGCCGCTCGCCAGTGGCTCAAGGGCACGGCAGACAGCCCGTCCGTCCAGCGGTGGGCGGCGCTTCACCAGCAGATCGCCGACCTGCAACCGGAGGCAGCTGCGCTCGACCAACGTGCCGAGCTGTTGCTTTCGAATGCGCTTTACCGGCTGACCGAATGGGTGGACCTGTGGCAAGACTGCTGTACTTTGCAGCACGCCCTGCGCACGGACGATGCCACGCCCTGGCGCGCCGTCTACCGCCACTGGCGCCTGGCGCGCCTGCGGCCGTTCTTCGACCGGGGCCTGATGCTCTACTCGGTTGCCTCGACCGTTCTGGCCATCATCGTCGCCTGCGGTCTGTGGATCGGTCTGGGCTGGAATGATGGGGCCAGCGCGGTGATCCTGGCGGCCGTGTCATGCAGCTTCTTCGCGGCGATGGACGACCCGGCCCCGCAGATCTACCGCTTTTTCTTCTGGACCCTGCTGTCTGTCATTTTTTCGAGTCTGTACCTGTTCCTGGTCCTGCCCAATCTGCATGATTTTCCGATGCTGGTACTGGCCTTCGCCGTACCCTTCATCTGCATTGGCACGCTGACGGTGCAGCCGCGGTTCTATCTGGGGACTTTGCTGACCATCGTCAACACCTCTACCTTCATCAGCATCCAGGGTGCCTACGACGCCGATTTCTTCACCTTTCTCAATTCGAACCTGGCCGGCCCGGTAGGCTTGCTCTTCGCGTTCATCTGGACCTTGGTCATGCGCCCGTTTGGTGTAGAGCTGGCCGCCAAGCGCATGACCCGGTTCGCCTGGCGCGACATCGTCGAAGTGACTGAGCATGCGACCCTGGCCGAGCATCGCAAGGTAGGCGTACAGATGCTCGACCGCTTGATGCAGCACTTGCCTCGCCTGTCGCAAACCGGCCAGGACAGCGGTGTAGCGCTGCGTGACCTGCGCGTTGGGCTGAACCTGCTCGACCTGCTGGCGTACATGCCCCGCGCCGGTCAGCTTGCCCGTGAGCGGCTGGCCCTGGTGATCGCCGAAGTGGGTGCGCATTACGCGGCCTGCCTGCGCGCCGGTGAGCGGCTGCATGCGCCGCCTGCACTTTTGCGCAACATGGAGCGGGCACGCCTGGCGCTCAGCTTCGACGAGCCCTGCGAACGCATCGCCGCCCGTACGCATTTGTTGCATGCCCTGGCCGGCCTGCGCCTGGCGCTGTTGCCGGGTGTGGAGGTCATGCTGGAGCCTGCCGAACAACCGCAACTGCCGTCTGGCCTGGATGGAGCGCCCCTGTGATCGGTGAACTGGATATCAGCGGGGTATTCCTGCCCACGCTGCTGGTGATGATGATTGGAACCTATCTGCTGTTTCTGGGTGTCCACGCCGTACTGGTGCGTGTGCATTTCTATCGCCTGGTCTGGCACCGGGCATTGTTCAACGTCGCCCTCTACGCCGTGCTGCTCGGTGCGGTGGACCATTTTTGTCGAAGCCTGATGCTGCCATGAAAAAACCTTTGCTGACCCTGGGCCGTGTGGTCCTCACCTTGCTGGTCGTGACATTCGCCGCCGTACTCGTTTGGCAGATGGTGGTCTACTACCTGTTCGCGCCCTGGACGCGCGATGGCCACATCCGCGCCGATGTGATCCAGATTGCCCCGGACGTGTCCGGGTTGATCCAGAAGGTCGAGGTGCGCGACAACCAGACCGTCAAGCGCGGCGACGTGCTGTTCACCATCGACCAGGACCGCTTTACCCTGGCGCTGCGTCAAGCCAAGGCTACCTTGGGCGAGCGTCAGGAGACCTTGGCCCAGGCATCGCGGGAAGTGCGCCGTAATCGCAAGCTGGGCAATCTCGTCGCGGCCGAGCAGCTTGAAGAAAGCCAGTCTCGCGAAGCGCGCGCCCGCTCGGCCGTCAGCGAAGCGCAGGTGGCAGTCGACAGCGCCCAGCTGAATCTGGATCGCTCTGTAGTACGCAGCCCCGTTGACGGCTATCTGAACGATCGCGCGCCGCGCAATCATGAGTTCGTCACCGCAGGGCGACCGGTGCTGTCGGTAGTCGACAGCGGCTCCTACCATGTCGACGGCTATTTCGAGGAAACCAAGCTGGGGGGCATTCACATCGGGGACGTGGTGGATATCCGCGTGATGGGGGACGACACCCGCCTGCGCGGGCATGTGGAAAGCTTCGCCGCTGGCATCGAGGATCGCGATCGCAGCAGCGGTTCGAACCTGCTGCCCAACGTCAACCCTGCCTTCAGTTGGGTGCGACTGGCCCAACGGATTCCGGTGCGAATCGCCTTCGACGAAGTCCCGCAGGATTTCCGCATGATTGCCGGGCGAACCGCTACCGTCTCGATCGTCGAGGACCAGCATCCATGAAACGGCTGATTCTCGCAGGGATGTGCCTGTCGCTCGGCGCCTGCATGACAGTCGGGCCTGACTACGAGCTGGCGAAGGATGCGGCGGTGCAGCGCCCTGACCTCAACGGTCCGCTGCGCCAGGATGCTGACAGCGTGGTATCGGCACCGGTGCCGGACGACTGGTGGCAGCTGTATCGCGACCCGCGGTTGAACGCTTTGGTACGCCAGGCCTTGAGTGCCAACACCAATTTGCGGGTTGCCGCGGCAAACATCGCCAAGGCGCGGGCGCAGGTCGACATCGCTCAGTCTCAAGGCGGCTTCGATGGCGGCGTGAAGATAGGTGCCCAGCGCTTGCAGGAGTCTGGCGAAGCGTTCCTGCAGCCAGACAAAGTACCGGTGGCCAATATCGGCGAGGCAATCATCAGCGCGTCGTACCAGTTCGACCTGTGGGGCACCTTCAAGCGTGGCACGGAGGCAGCCAAGGCCAATGCCGACGCGGTGCAGGCGGCAGCCGACACGGCGCGGATCACGCTGGTGGCGGATGTGGTCAAGGCTTACACCCAGGTGTGCTCGGCCAATGAGGAGTACCACATTGCCCGTGAGTCGCTGGACTTGCAGGCGCAAAGCGTCAGGCTCAGCCAGCGCCTGCGCGATGCGGGGCGTGGCGACGAAACCCAGGTAACGCGTTCGCAGACCCAGTTCAAGTCATTGGGCGCCGAGCTGCCCCGTTTCAAGGCCGAGCGAGAGACGGGCCTGTATACCCTGGCCGCCTTGTTGGCCACCCCTATAGACAAACTGCCAGCGGGCACCGCCGATTGTGCCGAGCTGCCCCAGTTGGCACAGCGTCTGCCGGTAGGCGATGGAGCAGCGTTGCTCAAGCGTCGCCCCGATGTGCGTCAGGCTGAGCGCCAGTTGGCCGCTGCCACTGCCAATATCGGTGTGGCGACCGGCGCGCTTTATCCACAGATCAGCATCGGTGCTCAGGTCGGGACCATCGGTATCCTGGACAACCTGGGCAAGCCGGCCACCAATCGTTGGGGGTTCGGCCCCCAGATCAGCTGGAGCATCCCCACCAACGGCACGCGGGCACGCATCCGCATGGCTGAAGCTTCCACCCAGGCGGCCTTGGCGAATTTCGATGGCGTGGTACTCAATGCCATACGCGAAGCCCAAACGCGGCTAGCGCAATACAGCGCATTGCTTGACCGGCGTGATGCACTGGAAGAGGCGGAAAAGTCTGCTCGAGAAGCGGCCGACCAGACGCATCGGTACTACCAGGCTGGGCGTGAGTCGTTCCTGGCGGACTTGCAGGCGACACGCACCTATACCGATATGCGAGCGCAGTTGGCGGCTGCAAACAGCCAGGTTGCGATGGGGCAGGTTGGCGTGTTCCTGGCGCTTGGGGGCGGCTGGGCAGCGCACGCAGGAGCTCAGCCGCACTAGCAGTAGTGCGCGTGGCAAGTCGGGTGAAATATGGAAACGCCATGCAAAGCAATGCGCTGGGCTTCACTGGACACGTGCTTGTTTGATAACTGCCAGCGTCCACAGGCATAACCTACGGGCGCTGGCTCGCCAACGCTGGACTGCAGCGCAGCCCTTGAACCTTCGAGGTCAAGCCGGCTGGGGCGCCCTCAGGATGTTCTGCAGCAACTGGACACTTTCGACAGCGTCGTGACCCAGGCTGGTCAGGTAACCACCGTCGGGTTGATCGGTCAGGCCTTTGTCGTGCAGGCGCTGTGCTGCGGCGATGAGGGTGGGGGAGGCGGTGTTGTGAATCTTGATGCCTTCCTGGCTGCTGTCGAGGTTGAACAGTGCAAGGACTTCCAGTTCAGCGATCAGTTCGGGTGAAAAGGACATGGCGACTCCTGACTTCCAGACGAGGATAGCGGCACCTTGAAGGTGCCTGAACCTGGAGTGTAGCCGGGTTATTCGTCGTCGCCTTGATCCATCTCAGGTGGCAGCTGGGGTAGTGCACGCAAGGCGTTCTCGTACCACTGGCTGTCGAATGCTCGATCCTGCGCCAGCATGTTGTCGATCTCGAAGGCCAATACGTGGGCCATCAGGTTGAGGATGTCCTCGCGCTCATAGCCGACCAGGACGAGCTTGTTGAAGGTGGCCTTGGCTGCGGCCGGCTCGCCGCTTTCAATCTGATTCTCGATGGCCTGGGTCAGCGTGGCTTCGGCAAAGGCTTCATCGTCATTGTCGATATCTGTGGGCTCGCTCATGAGCGTACTCCTGTAGTGGGCGTTACAGTTTGCCACGACCGTGGTGGCAATGCCTGGTCATCGACCGGGTGCATGACGCTGGCCAGTCGACGGTGAACGGGCTATAACAGCCCTGCCATCCCCATACGGCCCGGAGGCTGTCGAACCATGCTCAAGCTCCACGGATTCCCTGTCAGCAACTACTACAACATGGTCAAACTGGCCTTGTTGGAAAAAGGCGTACCTTTCGAAGAAGTCCTGTTCTTCAGCGGTCAGACGCCTCAGGTACTGGAAGTCAGCCCACGGGGCAAAGTACCTGTACTGCAGACCGAGCACGGCTTTCTCAGCGAGACCACGGTGATTCTCGACTACATCGAGCAGACCCAGGGCGGCAAGGCGCTGCTCCCCGCCGACCCCTATGCACAGGCAAAGGTGCGTGAACTGGTCAAGGAGATCGAGCTGTACATCGAGCTTCCTGCGCGCACTTGCTACGCTGAAGCCTTCTTTGGCATGCCCGTGGAAGCACTGGTCAAGGAAAAGGCACGCACCGAACTGCTGGCAGGTTTCGCAACGCTCAAGCGCAACGGGCGTTTCTCGCCCTACGTGGCAGGCGAGCAACTTACCCTGGCCGATCTGATGTTCTGCTTCTCGGTCGACCTGGCGTGTGCTGTAGGCAAGAAAGTGCTCAATATCGACTTCCTTGAAGACTTCCCTGAAGCCAAGGCTTTGCTCGAGCAGATGGGCAACAACCCCCATATGGCGAAGATCGTTGCAGACAAGGAAGCGGCAATGCCTGGTTTCCTTGAAATGATGCGCAATAGGCGCTGATGCCATCAGGGTTCTGCATGCAGCTTGGAGTCTTGCGCTGCAGGCCCTGTCTGCCTCGGCCTGTTGGCCGCGTGAGGGGTAGACGTAGCTCCAACCCCTCACTCGGCGCCGTTAGCGTGCAGCGAGCAATGCCTTGCCGCGAGCTACCGCTGCGCGTACCTGTGCCGGTGCCGTACCACCGATGTGGTTTCGGGCATTCACCGAGCCTTCGAGGGTGAGTACGGCGAACACGTCCTGTTCGATCTGATCACTGAACTGACGCAATTCCTCCAGGCTCATTTCAGCCAGGTCCTTGCCGCTGTCGACGCCATATTTCACTGCATGGCCCACGATTTCGTGACAGTCACGGAAGGGCAGGCCACGGCGTACCAGGTAGTCGGCCAAGTCCGTTGCGGTCGAGAACCCACGCAGGGCGGCCTCACGCATGATGGCATGCTTGGGCTTGATGGCCGGAATCATGTCGGCAAAGGCACGCAGCGAGTCACGCAAGGTATCTGCGGCGTCGAACAGCGGTTCCTTGTCTTCCTGATTGTCCTTGTTATAGGCCAGCGGTTGACCTTTCATCAGGGTCAGCAGGCCGGTCAGCGCACCGAAGACCCGGCCGCTCTTGCCGCGTACCAGCTCGGGTACGTCTGGGTTCTTTTTCTGCGGCATGATCGAGCTGCCGGTGCAGAAGCGATCGGGCAGGTCGATGAACTGGAACTGGGCGCTGGTCCACAGCACCAGCTCTTCGGAGAAGCGCGAGAGGTGCATCATTGCCACACTGGCGGCGGCGCAGAATTCAATGGCGAAGTCACGGTCCGACACGCCATCCAGCGAGTTGCCTGCCACGGCTTCGAAGCCCAGCAGTTTGCAGGTCAACTCACGGTCGATCGGGTAGGTGGTGCCGGCCAGCGCAGCACTGCCCAACGGCATGCGGTTAGTGCGCTTGCGACAGTCGACCAGGCGCTCGTGGTCGCGGCTGAGCATTTCGAACCAGGCCAGCAAGTGGTGGCCGAAGGTCACGGGCTGAGCCGTCTGCAGGTGCGTGAAGCCAGGCATGATGGTTTCGGCTTCGCGTTCGGCCTGCTCCAACAGCCCGCTCTGCAAGCGGGTGATTTCGGCCAGGATCAGGTCGATTTCGTCGCGCAGCCACAGACGGATGTCGGTCGCTACCTGATCATTGCGGCTACGGCCGGTGTGCAGTTTCTTGCCGGTGATGCCAATCCGGTCGGTCAGGCGTGCCTCGATGTTCATGTGCACGTCTTCCAGGTCGACGCGCCAGTCGAAGGTGCCGGCCTCGATTTCGCCCTGAATGGTCGTGAGCCCGTCGATGATGGTGTCGCGTTCGGCATCGCTGAGCACGCCCACTTGCGCCAGCATGGTGGCATGAGCGATGGAGCCCATGATGTCGTGGCGGTACAGGCGCTTGTCGAAATCGACCGAGGCCGTGAAACGGGCGACGAAGGCGTCTACGGGTTCACTGAAGCGGCCGCCCCAGGACTGATTGGTCTTGTCAGTGCTCATGGTTTCACTCATTGCAGGCGTGAACGAAAAATTGCCGCGATGATAACAGGGTTAGGCCCAGTACCGCAGAGCGCCTGATGGCTAAGGCGCGTGGGAAATGCGTACTGCGATGTCGTCCGCGGAGATTTCACGGATTGAACGGCAGTGTTCCATGGACCGTCTACAGTTTGACAGAGGCTGGCAGCTAATCTGCCAGCCGCAGTGAATCTTTGGCTATCGCACCGGTCTAGAGCGTGACACGCAGCGTCGCTTCTCTTACAGCTGTCTACGCTTTCAACCGTGCGAGACTCACTCAGGAATCCAGCGCAATTATGAATGTCCTGATCGTTGATGACGAACCCCAAGGCCGCGAGCGCCTAAGCCGAATGTTCGGTGAACTCGAGGGTTATACCGTGCTGGAGCCAAGTGCCACCAATGGTGAGGAGGCCCTTGCGCTGATCGAAAGCCTGAAGCCCGACATTGTCCTGTTGGACATCGGAATGCCCGGGCTCGATGGCCTGCAGGTCGCCGCTCGCCTGTGCGAGCGTGAGGCGCCGCCTGCGCTGGTGTTCTGTACTGGTGATGACGAGTACGGTGAAGAGGCTTTCAAGGAAACCCCCCTCAGCTACGTGACCAAGCCTGTTCACGGGCAAGCCCTTCGCGATGCCTTGCGCAAGGCCGACAGGCCCAACCGCAGCCAGCTGGCTGCCCTCACACGCCCTGGCAACGAAGGCGGTGGCCCTCGCAGCCATATCAGTGCCAGAACCCGCAAGGGCATCGAACTGATCCCCATTGCGCAGATCATCTATTTCATCGCGGACCACAAGTACGTGACCCTGCGCCATGAAACCGGTGAAGTGCTGCTCGATGAGCCGCTCAAGGCGCTCGAAGATGAATTCGGTGATCGTTTTGTGCGTATTCACCGCAATGCGCTGGTCGCGCGTGAACGCATCGAGCGCTTGCAACGTACACCCCTTGGGCATTTCCAGCTGTACCTCAGGGGGCTCGATGGGGATGCCTTGACCGTAAGCCGGCGTCACGTGGCAGGCGTGCGCAAGATGATGCAGACCCTGTGAAGCTGCGCGCGATGGCGCGCCGGCGGTCATGACGACCAGTCAGGTGCGCCCTGTGAACCCCATCGCCCGTAACTTCGGCCAGTGCTGTTGATCCGTATCTGCTAGTGCCGCCGGTGATGCTGCTATCATCGGCGGCATTTCTCTGGTTCGGGGCGTTACATGTCCACTCGCGAAATCCGTATTGCCACCCGTAAAAGTGCCTTGGCCCTGTGGCAGGCCGAGTACGTCAAGGCTCGCCTGGAACAGGCTCATCCTGGCCTGAAGGTGTCCCTGGTGCCCATGGTCAGCCGGGGCGACAAGCTGCTTGATGCACCCCTGGCCAAAATCGGCGGCAAGGGGCTGTTCGTCAAGGAACTGGAAACCGCGCTGCTTGAGCACGAGGCCGACATCGCCGTGCACTCGATGAAAGACGTACCCATGGATTTTCCTGAAGGCCTTGGCCTGTACTGCATCTGCGAGCGTGAAGACCCACGCGATGCTTTCGTGTCCAACCGTTTCGACAGCCTCCAGTCGCTGCCTGCTGGGAGTATCGTCGGCACGTCCAGCCTGCGTCGGCAAACCCAACTGTTGGCCCGCCGCCCTGACCTGCAGATCCGTTTTCTGCGTGGCAACGTCAACACACGCCTGGCCAAGCTCGATGCGGGTGAATACGACGCCATCATCCTGGCGGCAGCGGGGCTCATCCGCCTGGGCTTCGAAGACCGAATCACCGACGGCATCAGCGTCGATGACAGCCTTCCCGCCGGAGGGCAGGGCGCCGTCGGCATCGAGTGCCGCAGCGCCGACACCGAAATTCATGCGCTTCTGGCACCGTTGCACCATCTGGACACGGCCGACCGGGTGGTAGCCGAACGCGCCTTGAACAAGCGCTTGAACGGTGGGTGCCAGGTGCCGATCGCCTGCTACGCAGTACTCGAGCAGGACCAGCTTTGGCTGCGTGGCCTGGTAGGCCATCCCGATGGCGGTACCTTGCTGGTCGCCCAGGCTCGGGCGCCGCGCCTGCAAGCCGAAGCGTTGGGCGTGCAGGTGGCCGACGATCTGCTGAATCAGGGTGCAGAGGCGATTCTCAAGGAAGTCTACGGCGAGGCCGGGCATCCGTGAGCCCTTGGCGGTTGCTGTTGACCCGTTCTGCCGAGGATTGCGCAGCGCTTGCACAAACGCTTGGCGAAGCTGGCATAGGCAGCAGTTGCATGCCTTTGCTGGCGATCGAGCCTGTCACGCTCCAGCTACCGCAGTTGGCATTGCTCGATGAACTGCGCGCCTACCACGGGTTCATCGTGGTCAGTAAACCGGCTGCCAGGTTGCTGCTGGCGGCATTGGCCGAACATCAACTGTCGGCTCCGCCCCAGGGTTGGTTCACGGTGGGCGCAGCCACAGCCGCAGTGCTTCAGGACGCAGGGCTTGAGGTCAGCTTCCCGGCATGCGGCGACGACAGCGAGGCATTGCTCGAGCTGCCCGCGTTGCAACAGACCCTGGCTCATGCGGCGCCACGTGTACTGATCGTGCGGGGTGTCGGAGGTCGCGAACTGCTGGCAGAGCGTCTTGCTCAGCTAGGTGCTACCGTCGAATATCTGGAACTGTATCGCCGAACCTTGCCGTCGTACCCGGTGGGCTGCCTGTTGCAGCGCATCGAAGCGGAACGCCTCAATGGCCTGGTGGTCAGCAGTGGACAGGGTTTCGAACACTTGCAGCAGCTGGCCGGCAGCCAATGGCCGCAGCTGGCATGTTTGCCGTTATTCGTGCCGAGCCCGCGGGTCGCCGAACAGGCCAGGGCCGCAGGTGCCCAACAAGTTGTGGATTGCCGTGGCGCCAGCGCCGCGGCCTTGCTGGCAGCCGTGCAGCGCAGCGCTGCACCTGCCGACTCAGGCGCTAAGCCCTAGGCGGCGCGCCCCCATGCAAAGGATGGATACGTGAGCGAGACTGTCTTGTCCAACAAGGATCAAACGTCGGCCCAGGCGCCGACGGAGCCTGTCACCCCAGTGCCTGCCAAGCGCTCCGGCAATGGCCTAGCTGCATTGGCCCTGTTGTTGGGGGCTGCCGGCATCGCTGTCGGTGGCTGGGGCGCCTGGCAAGTGCATCAACTGCAAGGCAGCGAGTTCGACCAGGGCCAGCACCTGGAGGCGCTCAACCAGCGCGCCGAAGCGCTTCAACAGCGTGAGCAGAAAATCAGTGCGCAGTTGGCAGGGTTGCCGGCAGCCAGCGAACTCGAAGACCGTCGGCGCCTGGTGGCACAGCTTCAAGGCGATCAGCAGCGTCTCAGCCAGCGGCTTGAAACCGTACTGGGTGAAAGCCGCAAGGAATGGCGCCTGGCCGAAGCCGAGCACCTGCTGCGCCTGGCTACCCTGCGGCTGTCAGCCTTGCAGGACATCACCAGCGCCAAGGCCTTGGTCGAAGGTGCCGACGAAATTCTGCGCGAGCAGAGCGACCCCGGCGCCTTCGCCGCGCGCGAGCAACTGGCACGCAGCCTGGCCACGCTCAACAACACTCAGCAGCCTGACCGCACGGGCCTGTTCCTCAAATTGGCGGCCCAGCGTGACCTCGTCCAGCAATTGAGTGCTCAATCGCCAGAGTTCGCCAATGACGCCAATGCCATGGGTGCCCTTACCAGTGACGGCGACAGCGCCAGTCGCCTGTCCAAATGGTGGTCGGAAATATCCAAATATTTCCAGATTGAATTCAACGCCGACGAAAATGTGAGGCCCCTGCTTGCAGGCCAGCAATTGAACCAGCTGCGCCTGGCGCTGAGCCTGACGCTGGAACAGGCGCAATGGGCAGCGCTCAACGGTGATGCGAAGGTTTATGCCCAGGCTCTGGATGATGCGCGCAGCGTGCTGCTGGCCAACTTCAACGCCGACAACCCGCAAAGCAAGGCCATGCTCGACAGCCTGAATGCGCTGGCGGAGCAGCCCGTTTCGGTCGTAACCCCTGACCTCAGTGAAAGCCTCGCCTCCGTTCAGGCTTATATCCAGCGCCGGCATCTGCCTGCAGAGGGCAAGGGAGACAAGCCATGAAGCGTGTCTACCTGTTGGCGGTACTGGCCATCGTGGTGGCGGCGGCCTTGGGTGTGGCCGTTGCCAAGCACAGCGGCTACGTGATGATTTCCTATGGCAGCTTCCGTTATCAATCCGGGCTATGGGCTGCGCTGTTAGGGCTTCTGGCAGTCATCCTGGTGCTGCTGGTGTTGCGCTTTCTGATCGGCCTTGTGCTGGCGTCCGGTGGGGCCGTCAATCCCTGGTCGCGGCGCAACCGCAACCGGCGTAATCGCGTAGCCATTGAGCAAGGCCAACTGGACTTGGCCGAAGGGCGCTGGGCCAGTGCCCAGCGTCATCTGCACCGGGCCGCTGAAGCTGAACGCCAACCCCTGATGTATTACCTGGGTGCAGCCAAAGCGGCCAACGAGCAGGGCCGTATCGAGGAAAGTGACAGCCTGCTGGAGCGTGCGCTGGAGCGGCAACCACAGGCGGAACTCGCGGTAGCCTTGACCCATGCCCAGTTGCAAATGGACCGTGGCGACAATGACGGTGCGCTGGAAACCCTGCTGGCCATGCAGGAACGCCATCCGCACAACATTCAGGTACTGCGCTTGTTGCAACGCCTGCAAGTGGAGCGTGGCGACTGGTCGGCGCTCATTCGCCTGATGCCTGACTTGCGCAAGCACAAGGTATTGCCGGCTGCCGAGCTGGCAACGCTCGAGCGCCGTGCCTGGGGGCAGAACCTGAGCTTGGCCCAGACCCGCGGCGAAGACACGCAAACCGCCCGCCAGGCCCTGGAGCGCGCCTGGCAGCAATTGACCTCTGCCCAGCGCCAGGAACCGCAGCTGGTCTTGGCCTACGCCGAACAACTGCGCCAGCTCGGTGCCCAGGGCGAAGCCGAGGACGTATTGCGTACGGCGCTCAAGCGTAACTACGAGAGCCACCTTGCCCGGCTGTACGGCCTGGTGCGCGGCGAAGACCCTGTGCGTCAGTTGCAGACCGCCGAAGGCTGGCTCAAGGATCATCCGCAGGATGCCAGTCTGCTACTGACGCTGGGGCGTCTCAGCCTGCAAAATCGGCTGTGGGGCAAGGCGCGTGACTACCTGGAAAGCAGCCTGCGCATGGAGCGCAATCCCGAGGCCTGCGCTGAGCTGGCGCGTTTGCTCGCTGGCCTTGGCGAAACCGAGCGCAGCAATCAGCTTTTCCAGGAAGGGCTCGGTTTGCTCGATGAGCGATTGCTGGCGTTGCCATTGCCGGAAACCGTTCGCGCTTGACCTACCCTTGGCCCGCGCAATGCCGCGGGCTCCAAGGCAGGGTAATCTTTCACCATGAGTCAGAGAAATCTTAAAGCGTCTTCGTAGGTTGGGTCCTACAGGAAGGCTGGATATTTCCTAGGCCACTCAGAGAAGTGTCCCGGCTGTTGTGCCTTGAAACAAAGGATGAATTTCCTCTACCGTTTCAAGCCACTACCACCGATACCGGGACCCTCACCGCCCATGCTGCCGGCCCGTCTGCGTACCTTCTTCTTTCCAGCCTGCCTGGTTGCACTCACTGTCCTGGTGATTGCGTTCAAACTGCAAGGTGCTCTGGGGCTTCTGCCGTGCCTGCTTTGTCTGACGCAGCGGGTGCTGCTCGCGGGGTACGCGCTGGTGTGTCTGGTTGCAGTGCTGCATGGGCCTGCAATGGCAGGTCAGCGTCGCTACGCCCAGCTAGCACTGGGTTTTGGACTGGGCGGTGCGGCGGTTGCCGCCAGGCATGTGTGGTTGCAAGGCAGTGGAATCGGTAACCAGGACTGCCCCGTCACTTTCGAAGGCATGACAGGGCAGTTCTGGCGCGAACTTGCCCGGCAATTGTCTACCGGTGTCCCCGATTGCAACGCCCTGACATGGAGCTTTCTCGACTTGACTCTACCCGAGTGGAGCCTAATGGCGTTTTTGCTCCTCGCTGCATTTGCGCTTGGCCATTTGCTGACGACGCGCCTGCATGCCCTGGTGGCCCCTGACCTCGAGCAACGATGAAACCGCAGCGCGACCAGTGGCGTAATGGTGGGGTATTAAACGCTTGTACGAAGTTATTACCCTGCGTACCTTGAAGGGCAGCTTGCGTGGGAATAATCTCCGAGCACGCATACCGAAAATCCACGGCTTGATGCTGTACTGCTGATTCAATCTCGTGCTGAAGCAACGCTACACGAGGTGCAGCGGCATCTACCCAAAGGGGAAGAGATCGCCATGCTCGATAGTTGTCAGAATGCACAGGAACGCTGGGGCGGCGTCAATCAGCTGATTGACCGTTGGCTGAATGAACGCAAGCAATTGGTTCATGCCTATCGTTCTTTGCGCGATGTCAAGCCGGCCTTTGCCGATAAAGACACCAACGGCGACTTCTGTGCGTTGCTGGTGGACTACGTCTCGGCATGGCACTTCGAAGTGTGTGAGCAACTGGTCAGCGAGGCCAAGGCATTTGGTGACGCGCGGGCGCTGGAACTCGCAAGCGAGATCAGTCCGCGCATTGATGACATCACCCAGATTGCATTGGCGTTCAACGATCATTGCGTCAAGGCTGAATGCAGGGACACGCAGCGCTTCGCCGAAAAGCTTGGCAAGCTCGGCAGTTTGTTGCATGAGCGCTTCGAACTGGAGGACTGCCTGATCGAAGTCTTGCACAATGCGCACAAGGAAGAAGGTTTGGCGCAAGTCTGAGGCGTTTTAGTCTTTGACTTGCAGCAACTGGATTTCAAACACCAGCGGCGTATAAGGTGCGATCAGATCGCCTGCGCCGTCGGCGCCATAAGCGAGCGCGGATGGAATCACCAGTCGCCACTTAGCCCCTGCATGCATCTGCGGCAGCGCGAGTTGCCAGCCCTCGATGACCGAGTCGAGGCTGAACCACTGGGGCGACCGGCTTTGGTCGAACACGTCTCCATTGGGTAGCTGCCCCACGTAATTCACCAGCACCTGGGCGCCTGCTTTTGGCTGCTGGCCATTCCCTGCTTGCAACTCACTGTACAACACGCCTTGGGGCAGCTCATGGACACCAGCACGTGCCCGCTCATTGGCCATGAAGCGCAGTTCTGCAGCTTCCGGTGCCTGGGGCGCAGCCTCTTCCTGCTGCGGTTGATGCTGTGCGAGCAGCGCCTGCATTCGGGCCTGGTTCAACTTCAGCGGTTGCCCCTGATACGACTGGCGCAGGCCTTCGACGAGCGCATCGATCTGTAGCCCCGGCATTTCCTGCCGTAACCGCTCACCCAAGCTGGCTCCCAAACTGTAGGCAAGGTCCTGATCGTCGGTGTTGGCCCCGGCCAGAGGCGGCAGCAGGCAAAAACCTAGAACAATGTATCGAAGCATGACCATTTCCTGCGGCGATGGGTGGCGAAGTATGCCAGTGTTCATAAGGGTATGGCGCCCGTGACCGTGCACTACGACGCTATGGAACCCTCGACGACAGGTTGACGGCGACGGTTAACGGCCCATGGCCGCGCTGGCGCGACGCAGTGCCCGTAGGCGTTGACATGCAACAGTGTATGGCGATTGCGGTCAAGATGCCCTAGCGGCATGCGCAGCAGAAGCTTAGTATGAGCCGCACTCTCATCAGTCAGGAGGTAAGTCATGTCGGCCAAGAAGAAGCCAGTCAGCACGCCGTTACACCTGCTTCAGCAACTTTCGGATAGTTTGCTTGAACATTTGGAAGAGGCCTGCTCGCAAGCGCTGGCTGATGCAGAGAAACTGTTGGCCAAGTTGGAAAAGCAGCGCGGCAAGGCTCAGGAAAAACTGCACAATGGTCGTTTGAAGTTGCAGGACGCCGCGATGGCAGGCAAAGCCAAGTCGCAGAACAAGGCCAAGAAGGCCGTTGCCGAACTCGAAGAGTTACTCGACTCGCTCAAGGATCGCCAAACGCAGACGCGCGGTTATATCCAGCAGCTCAAGCGTGACGCCCAGGACAGCCTTAAATTGGCCCAGGGCGTCGGCAAGGTTCGCGAAGCCGCGACCAAAGCGCTCGATCAGCGCGCAGCACAAGCTGCTGCTCCGGCCGCCACCAAGTCTGCCACGAAGGCCGCAGTCGCCAGCACTTCTACCCAAACCGCCAAACCAGTTGCTCGAAGCGCCACCAAGGCGGTTGGCAAAGCCGCTGACGCAAAAGCCGTGGCCGCCAAACCTGCTGCCAGGTCCGCCAGGAAGCCTGCCGCCAGCAAAGCAGCCGTGAAGCCAACCGCTGCCAAGCCTGCTGTGAAACCCGCGGCGGCCACGTCCCCGACGGCCGAATCTGCTGCATCCAAGCCTACGGCTGCCAAGGCGCCCAAGCCTGCAGCCAAGGCTGGGGCTAAAGAGGCGGGTGCAAAGGTTGCAAGCAAGCCTGCAGCGGCCAAACCCTCTACCCGCGGCGCTGCTACGAGAACGGCTACGCGGACGACCGGCAGCCGATCCGCTAATAGCAAGCCGGCGCCGGCTACACTCGAGAACGCCCACTCGTCTGGCAATTCGGTGAGTCCTGCCACACCAGCCCCCGATACCGAGGCTACTCAGTCCCCTACCGACGCCTGATGCGCCTGCGCCGCCGCGCGCAGCTGCTCCAGCGCGCGGCGATCTTGCAGTGCGCTTGGCGCCAGCCGGGCCAGCCAGTCGCCAGCAGGCTCAGGCCTGCTGGCGGGCCACTGCGAAGCGCAGTTTTGCAAACGCTCCAGCAGGCTCCGTTCGGCCGTCAGTTCCAGCTTTTTAAGTTGCTCTCGCAGTGCTGCCAAGTGTTCATCGGCAAGCGCCGCTTCTCGCCATTGTTTGCGCAGGCTGCGCAAGGGGGATACAACATCCCGTTGCCAGGGCTCGGCACAGGCTCGCAGCGCCTCGACGCGATCGTCCTGTACCGCTATGGAGCGGCCCTGTAACCAGGTGGCGCACAATAGCAGACACACATCTGCACCCTGTTCTTGCAGGTCCAGGCAAGCGGCTTCCACACCGGGCATGGCGTACAAGCTCAGGGCGTAATTCCACAAGTCGCTTTGCATGGTTCCACTCGCGCTATGGGTCGAGGAAGCTGGTAGACTCCGCGACCATCATGATCAGACTATCCAATCTCACTTTACAGCGTGGTCCGCAGCGCTTGCTAGATGGCGCCGAGATGACCCTGCACACCGGTCACAAGGCCGGCCTCATCGGCGCCAACGGTGCCGGCAAATCCAGCTTGTTCGCCTTGCTGCGTGGGGAGTTGTCGCCTGATGGCGGCGATTGCCATCTGCCGGCTGACTGGCGGATCGCGCACATGCGCCAGGAGGTCGATACCCTCGACCGGGTGGCCGTGGACTACGTGCTCGACGGTGATGTGCGGCTGCGCAAGGTGCAGGCTGCCCTGGCCGAAGCCGAACTGGCCCATGATGGTACGGCACTGGCACGGCTGCACAGTGAGTTGGACGGCGCCGAGGGCTACACCGCCGATGCCCGGGCACGCAAGCTGCTGGCAGGGTTGGGCTTTACCAATGAGCAGATGGACCGCCGTGTGGGCGACTTCTCGGGTGGCTGGCGGATGCGCCTGAACCTGGCTCAAGCGCTGATGTGCCCGTCCGACCTGCTGCTGCTCGACGAACCGACCAACCACCTTGATCTTGACGCCATCCTCTGGCTCGAAGACTGGCTCAAAGGTTACCCAGGCACCCTGTTGCTGATCTCCCACGACAGGGATTTTCTCGATGCCGTGGTTGACCACGTGCTGCACGTCGAGCAACGCAAGCTGAACCTGTACAAGGGTGGTTACACCGCCTTCGAGCGTACCCGGGCCGAACGTCTGGCCCAGCAACAGCAAGCGTACGAGAAGCAGCAGGCGCAGCGCGCGCACATGGAAAAATACATCGCGCGCTTTAAGGCCCAGGCTACCAAGGCGCGTCAGGCGCAGAGCCGGATCAAGGCACTCGAGCGCATGGAAGAGCTGTCGGCAGCGCATGTGGATTCGCCGTTCGATTTCGTCTTCCGCGAGTCGCAGAAAATCTCCAGCCCCCTGTTGAGCATGTCCGAAGGGCGGTTGGGTTACGGCGACAAGGTCATTCTCGAGAAGGTCAAGCTTCAGCTTGTCCCTGGTGCACGCATCGGCCTGCTCGGCCCGAACGGTGCCGGCAAGTCGACCTTGATCAAGAACCTTGCAGGCGAACTTGAGCCATTGTCCGGCCGCCTGGTACGGGGTGAGAACCTTGCCGTCGGCTATTTTGCCCAGCATCAGCTCGACTCGTTGGACGACAAGGCCAGCCCACTGCTGCACCTGCAACGCATCGCACCGACCGAGCGCGAACAGACTTTGCGCGACTTCCTGGGTGGGTTCGATTTCCATGGCGATCGCGTCGACGAGCCGGTCCTGAATTTCTCGGGCGGCGAAAAGGCAAGACTCGCGCTGGCGCTTATCGCGTGGGAGCGGCCGAACCTGTTGCTGCTCGACGAGCCTACCAACCACCTCGACCTGGAGATGCGCCTGGCCCTGACCATGGCATTGCAGGAGTTCGCGGGCGCGGTGGTGGTGGTCTCTCACGACCGACACCTGCTTAAAAGCACGACCGACGATTTCCTGCTGGTCGCGGATGGCAAAGTCGAGCCCTTCGACGGGGACCTCGACGACTACGGCCGTTGGCTTGTGGAATACCGCCAACGCAACGCGCCGGTCAGCAGCGCGGTGGCCAACCCCGACAAGACCGACAAGAAGGCCATGCGCCAGGCCGCTGCGGCACTGCGCCAGCAGTTGGCGCCGCACAAGAAGGCTGCCGACAAGTTGGAAGCTGAGCTTAATCAGGTACATGCGCAGCTGGCCGAGATCGAGACTGCATTGGGCGACGGTGGTCTTTACGACGCCGCACGCAAGGATGAGCTGCGTGAGTTGCTTGCGCGTCAAAGCTCGCTAAAGCAGCGCGAAGGCGACCTTGAGGATGCCTGGATGCAGGCGCTGGAAACGCTTGAGACCATGCAGGCGGAACTGGAAGCGCTCAGCTGACGACATTGTGCAAGCTCCGCGGCCGACAGGTCGGCTGACGGAGCTGCAAAATGTCACAAATTGCGCTGTTCATTTATTCAGCGGCACCTTAGCTTAATGCACTAGGCCATGTGCATGAGCGAGGTGTGTGATGTCAATGGAAGTGTGGTTGGGCTTTTTTGCCGCCTGCTGGGTGATCAGTCTGTCACCGGGTGCGGGCGCTATCGCCTCGATGTCCAGCGGGCTGCAATACGGTTTCTGGCGCGGTTATTGGAACGCACTGGGCTTGCAGATCGGCCTGGTGATGCAGATCGCGATCATTGCCGCAGGCGTCGGGGCCATTCTGGCTGCTTCGGCCACCGCCTTCCATGTCATCAAATGGTTCGGCGTCGCTTACCTGGTGTACCTGGCCTATAAGCAGTGGCGTGCCCAACCCATGGACATGAGCGATGAATCCGGCATACGGCCCATTGGCAAGCCCCTGAGTCTGGTATTCAGGGGGTTTCTGGTTAACGTCAGCAACCCAAAGGCCTTGGTGTTCATGTTGGCGGTGCTGCCGCAGTTCATCAACCCGCATGCGCCTTTGCTGCCTCAGTATGTCGCCATCGCTGCCACCATGGTCGCCGTCGACATGCTGGTAATGGCGGGGTATACGGGGCTTGCAGCGCGTGTGCTGAGGGTGCTGCGTACGCCCAAGCAGCAAAAACGCCTCAACTGTACGTTCGCCGGACTGTTCATTGGCGCCGCGACGTTCCTGGCCACCCTGCGCCGCGCGCCGCTCTGAACCTGCGCCTGGTAATATGCTGCCAAATGCAATGCTGTGATTTTTCGAGTCTTCTGGGTCAGTGTGTTGTCTACTCCCAGGCAGGGTGATCGCGGTCGTCCTGCCTGGGCGCTGATGCCCACCATTGAGCTGAAGCTCTCAAACAGCACTGGCGCTGACACCAAGGCGCATGCGGGCACTGCGGAGGAACCATGGACAAACCGACACACCATTTTTCCGAACTGTTCAAGCAGCTCGGACTGGACGACGACCCGGTTGAGATCGAGCGTTTCATCACCACCCACTCGCCGCTCGACGATGATGTGAAGTTGGTCGACGCACCGTTCTGGAGTGAAGGCCAACGTGCTTTTCTCAAGGAAAGTTACACTGCCGATGCCGACTGGATTCCCATGATCGACCAATTGAACGAAGCATTGCATCCGGCCAAGAAGTGACAATCCCATCGCGTAAATGATGAGTGCCGTCAGCAGGTCGGGGAAGTGCACAGGGCAACTGCGCCGCTGGCGCTGCAGGTGTACTGCCTTCACCGAACCTACTGACGGCATTTCAGCCGGTGGACGGCTGGGTGTGCGGCGCCTCTAAGGCTCACTCGCCCCGAATGTACTGCTCCAGCTGCAAGATCAGCCCTGCCTGTTCCGCAATGGTTTCTTTCACCAAGTCGCCAATGGACAACAATCCCAGCAGCTCGCCGTTGCTTACTACGGGTAAATGGCGCAAGTGACGATTGGTCATCAGGTTCATGCAGTACTCGAGATTGTGCTTGGGCTCCACGGTGACCACCGGCGCGCTCATGATGTCACGTACAGGCGTAGCGGCTGACGAGCGGCCCTTGAGTACCAGCTTGCGGGCATAATCGCGTTCACTGACGATACCTACCACCTCGTTGCCTTCCACGACAGGCAACGCGCCGATATTCATCTCTGCCAACAGCTTGAGCGCGTCGAGCACTGAGTCGTCCGGGCCAATCGTGTGCACGGTCTGGTGTTCGGATTTGCTCTTGAGGATCTGTTCGACGTTTTTCATGGAGGCCTCTGCGGGTGGAGGAAAGCACTGTCGGCGGTCATGCAAGCATCGACCACCACGCGCCATCCGGCAATGCAGGAAACGGCATGGAGGTGATTGAAAAACGTCATGAGCACGTCGGGCGTTCGGGCATCAGCCACCGCGAGTGATCAGGCGGCGGTGGCAGTCCTCCGGGCTCAACTGCCGACCTGTGCGGGATCGAACGATGAGCGTTTCGACGGGCTCGGCTGTCGAGTTGTCCAGCAGAATCGAATGGCGCTCGCCTGACCCGTACAAGAAACGCTCCCCCCATTGGCGCATGCTGATAACGATAGGGAAGGCGGCCCGCCCCATCTCGGTCAGCACATACTCCTTGTAGGCGCTTCCATCGGAAGCCGGTCGTACCTCGAAAACGCCCAATTCGACCATGGCCTTGAGCTTTACGGTGAGAATGTTCTTGGCAACGCCAAGCCGCTTTTGAAAATCACTGAACCGCCTCACGTCGTCGAACGCTTCGCGGATGATCATCAGTACCCAACGGTCCCCGATCGCTTCAAGGGTACGCGCCACTGGGCATTCGCTGCGCGCTAGCTGTTCCTGTTTGGCCATGTTTCTCCATGAGCGGTAAATGAAATGCGCTAACGATATGAGAAAACGTTCATCTGCTGTAGTTGCATTTAAAAACCTGTTTTGTTAGAAATTGCCGCAAGTGGTTTTCTTTCAAAACCGAATTCCAAGGATGGAGTGATGCCGTACAGGCCTGATAGCCCGGTCAAGCGGGCGGCAACAGCCGAAGAGGCTGGCAACCGCTACGACACATCAAGCTGCGACAGACCTCGCAGCGCCACACTCAGTCCTTCCCAGACGTTCTTGTTCGCCATTACCTGCGCAATGGCCGTGGCAAACGTCTACTTTGCCCAGCCGCTGCTCGAGTCCATGGCCAACAGCCTGTCGGTTCCCGCCAGCACGATCGGTATCGTCGTCACTGCTACGCAAGCCGGCTATGCGGTCGGGTTACTGCTCATCGTGCCACTGGGCGATCTGGTCAACCGAAAAAAACTGATTCTCTGTCAGATGCTCCTCAGCGCTCTCGCCCTGTGCGCCGTTGGGCTCGCGCAAGCCTGGATGGTACTGCTGGGCGCCATGGTCCTGGTGGGGCTGATGGCCGTGTTGGTACAGGTGGTGGTGGCCTACGCAGCGGCGCTGGCGAGCCCCGAGCAACGCGGGCAGGCAGTGGGTACGGTGACCAGCGGCGTGGTGCTGGGGATCTTGCTTGCACGTTTCGTGTCGGGCGCGATGGCCGATCTGGCCGGATGGCGCAGTGTGTATTTCGTCTCGGCAGCCTTGATGGCGGGTATGGCCCTGGTGCTGTGGCGCACGCTTCCCGCGCCTCCCCGCGCCTCGATTAGCGGCGGGTACCTGGCGTTGCTGCGTTCAGTGCTGCAGCTGTTTCTCACCGAACGCATGCTGCGGGTGCGAGGTGTATTCGCGTTGCTCATCTTCGCAGCTTTCAGCGTGCTCTGGACATCCATGGTTTTGCCACTCAGCGAGCCTGACCTTGCGCTTTCGCATACGCAGATTGGGCTGTTTGGCCTTGCCGGCATAGCGGGCGCACTGGCTGCAGCGAGGGCTGGGCGGTTGGCGGACCGTGGGCTGGGTAATCGCACTACGGGTATTGCGCTGGTCTTGTTGACCCTTTCCTGGCTACCGACGGCGTTCGTCCACAGCTCGCTGCTGGCAATGGTCCTGGGGGTTGTGTTGCTCGACTTTGCCGTACAGGCCGTGCACGTCACCAACCAAAGCCTGATCTTCGCTGCACGGCCAGATGCGCAAAGCAGACTGGTTGGCGCCTACATGTGCTTCTACTCGCTAGGCAGCGGGCTTGGCGCGATCGCCGCGACCTACACCTACGCCCAGGCCGGTTGGGCAGCCGTTTGCATATTGGGTGCGTCGATCAGTGCCGTCGGCTTGATTTACTGGCTGTGGTTGACCTGGAAAGACCGGTAAGTACTTGCGATTCAAAACCTGCGCTCATCGTTTCGGCACAGCGGCGTAATGCGGTGTGCGCGGCACGGAGACTTCAACTTAGCCGAGGCACGTATGGCGCTGCACAAACTGACCGTTTTTTCGCATGAGCTTGACTTTGAATTGCCCACCAACGCACCCCTCACGGACATCGAATGGGAGGCCGGTGGCAAGAATGTCATCCCTTTGGGTTGTCGGGTTGGAGCCTGCGGTGCGTGCCTGATCAAAGTCAGGCAAGGGCTGGATGCGTTGAATCCACGCAACGATGAGGAAACAGCATTCATAGAACTGTTGGGCTATAGCGGGGCGGACTACCGTCTGGCCTGCCAGTGCCTGATCAGAGGTGAATTGGCCATTGAAGTCATTGGCTAGGCAGTGCGTTGTCCACGTCAACTCATGATGAGTGGCGTCATGTACCAAACCCAATAAGAGGCTCGAATATGCTGAACCGTGTAAAGAATGTGGGCTATGGCGACCGTACTCCGTTCCTCAATGCCGCTGCATCGGTCAACCTGCGTGGGGAGATAGACAGCATCATCGATGAGCAAGTCGAGCAGTGGTACAAGACGGTGCCGCAAGCCGCGCACCTGGAAGGCAAGGACGTCAACAGCGCCTATTACAAGCGTCATCTGATCGAAACGGCTTGGCGTATCCGTCTGCTGCGGGTGGCCGAGGCCAAGGCATTGGTCGAGGTCGCCAAAGTCAGCCCGGAAGCTGCGCAGATCTGGGCTCACTACGAACAGGAAGAAATGCTTCACGACGACCTGTTCATCCAGGACCTGCAACGCGTAGGCGTCAGCCGCGAAGAGTTCCTGGCCACCGAGCCTTACCTGTCCACCAAGTTGCTGGCAGGCTTCTTCTCTTACCTGCTCGACCATGAAGGCCCGCTGGGCGTCATCGCCTACTCGTACCTGGTCGAATACGTCAACGTCAAGCTTGAGCCGCGCAAGCTCGAAGCGCTCAAGGGTTCGGTTGGCGAATCCAAGATCGTGGGTCAGATTTCCCATTCCCACACCGATATCAATGATGACCACCCAGGCGAGGTATGGGCCGCGTTACGTTTCTTGATCAAGGGTGAGCAGGACATCGCAGCACTGAAGCGCTACTTGGCCGAGCACCAGAAAGTACTGGCCATGTACTTCAGCGAGCTGTACCTGGACACGCTGGCCAGCCCGCAAGCCAAGGTAGCCTAAGCCATGGTGCAGGCAATGAAGACGACTCGACCTGGCGTGCTGATCCTGAGCCATTGCGGCTTTTCTTTTCTGGAAGACCTGAAGCAAGAGTTGCATCGTCGGCAGCTTCGCTGTTTCGTGCTGTCTTCATTGCCGCTTCCTGAACATGTGCCCGCTCGCCTGGAGCAGATTCAGTCTTGGGCAGACCGACTCTATGTAGGCGATGCGCATCAATTACGAAGCGATGAGGTCGCCGAAACCCTCCAGCGTCTGGAGGAAGCCGGCGAGCACGTCACGTGCTGCATCAGTGTGTGGGAGGGCTACCGTCACTTGATGGCGCAGGCCAACACTGCCCTTGGCACCTACGACATGGCCCCCGAACAAGCACTTGGGCTGCGCAACAAGCTTGCCGTGCGTAACCAATTGGCTGCGGCTGGGCTTTCACAAGTCCAGGCACAGACGCTTTCGGCGTCGGTGCTGCAGACATTACAGATGAAGGGCCAGCCCTATTTCATCAAGCCGATCTACGGCATCGCCTCTTATGCAGCCTTTCCGATGCGCCCGGACACCAGTTGGGCCGCCTTGGAAGCCTTGAGGGAGGCTTCGGTGAGTGACACCGTGTATGCCTCGGCATTCAACGAGGGGCTGCAATTCATGGCCGAGGATTACATCCCCGGTAGAGAATTCAGTTTCGAGACTCTGTTGATCGATGGCCAGGTCAACGTCGTGGCCATCCATGAAAAATACGAAGTCACCGAGACAGCCGAAACGGTGCTGGAAGACAGCTGCACCACGCCACCGGCCAGTCTCGATCAGGCACAGATCGCAATGGGCCTGGCGTGGCTGAGCAAAGTCCTGGGCTGCCTGGCTCTAAAATGGGGTTGCTATCACGTCGAGGCCAGGTTCACTGGCGACCATTGGGAGCTGATCGAAGTCAATCCACGGGTCGGCGGCAGCCTGATTTCCCACAGCGTGGAGGCGGTAACGGGCGGGCACAGCATGCTTTCGCTCTGGCTGGACCTGTTGTTCGCCAGTCAGGACGATGCTTCACGGCGCGAAGCCTTCGCACAGCGGCTGGATACACTCGGCTGGCACGCGGATGGCACCACCGCACAGACAACGGCCACGTTCTTTCGCGTCTACTTCGCCAAGCCCGGCACGCTCCGCTCTGTCGAGTTGGCGGCGGCCCCACCGGCGCCCAGCGTCACGCACATCCTGCTCAAAGCGGGCGATGTGATTCCTGCACATGCGCGTGAAGTGTTCCTCGGCCAGTTGCTATGGACGTTCCCGCGCACAGAGCACTCCACTGAACTCAAGCGGTTGTCTCGTATCAGCGCTGACGCGCTCGATATCCAGTACGAAACCGAAGGCTTCTGACTCCCGCCCGGCACCGGAGACGATTGACATGTCCTTGCAAAGACCCGTTTTGCTGGTTGTGGATTACAACTTGAGCCGTATCGGCGACGTCCAGCACATGCGTAACCATGCTCGCGAGCGCTGGAACGCCGAAACCTGGTTGGTGCGCAGTGCTCCCCAGGCGCACGATCTGCGCATCAGCGATCGACTGATCGACGCAGACCCCTTGGCACCGGACTTCGTCCACCGGGTACTCGAGCAATTGGGCGAGGACGCCGCACGCGTCAGTGCCGGCATCGTGTTTTCCGACAATGCCGTGGCCAGTGGCGCTGCGCTGCTCGAACGGCTCGGCTTGCCCGTGGACGACGCCCGCCTGGCAGCAGGCGCGTTCGACAAGCTGGTCTATCGGATAAGCGAGCAGGGCATCGCCCCCATGCTTACCCAGCTAGGGGTAATGGTGCCTGATTTCGAGCGCATCAGAGGCCTTGAGGATGTGCAGAACTTTGCCCTGCGCCAGCCATGCGGCTTCGTCATCAAGCCCACCACCGAGGGCAACAACCGAGGCGTGGTCATGGTTGCACCGGGTGCCGACTGCGAGCAGGCGTTCGCCGAGGTAGCGCCTTACCTGGGCAACGGCGTCCTGGCAGAAGCGTTGATACCCTTCGAGCGTGAATACTCGTACGACGGGCTCGGCGAGCTGTGGTTCATCACTGAGAAAGTCAGCGCCACCGGACGGTACCCGGTGGAAGTGGCGCAGATCCTGCCAGCCCGGCTTGAGCACCAGGAACGAATGGCCATTCGCGTGGTGGGCGAGCAGGTCAACCGCCTGGTAGGCCAGCGGATCGGGCCGTTCCACAACGAGATCAAGCTCAGCGATAAAGACTGCAACACGGCGGTGGTCGAGCCCAACCGGCGCCCGGCAGGTATGAAGATCTGGACGCTAGCCCAGGCTGTCCACGGCCTTGACCTGTATGCAGCCTGGATCGACTCGGTGTTTTCGGCCGCCATACCCAAAGAACTGCCTGCACCGACGTGCAGCGCAGCCACCGTCATGTTCGGCGTGCCTCAAGACATGATCGTCGATGTCGCCCGATTAGGCGATGTTCATACCCTGATGATCGAGACAATAGCTTGCGCATCACAACGCCTGGGCATAGCGCAGGACGCAATCGCGTTGCTCGAATGCGCCTGGGTGGCGAGTTCGCGCCGTCTCGTCCATGCCACGCCTCGGGACAACAGCGACTTCGTGGCGCAGGCCTGTGTTGCGCTGCACGATGCCCAGGCCGATATCCGCGACCTGGTGAACGTGCTGCGCGAACAGTGGCTCGAGGTCATGGCGCGCAGCCTGGCTTGCAACCCCCTGCTCAAAGCGGCTTCCTGAGCTGTGCCCTCCACGCACCGAGAACAATAATATGAAGATTCTCATCCTCCACCGTGTGCCCTATCCTCGTATCGAATACCACCGCGGCATTGATCACGCGCTGCACGAAGTCACTTATTTCGGCAAGCAAGCTGCAATCGATACGCTGCCTGCGCAGCTGCAGTGCGAGCGGGTGGTTCGAGCAGGCATTGCCAGTGCCAGCGATGAAGCGTTGGCATGGCTGGCCGACAGCCCTCGGCACTTCGATCGCATCATCTCGATGTCGGAATACGAGCTGCTCGATGCTGCACGCCTGAGGGAAGCACTGGGCGTTGAAGGCGCGTCATTGCAGACCGTGACCCTGGCACGCAATAAACTGCTGATGAAAGAGGCAGTTCAGGCCTGCGGCCTGCGCATACCAAAGTTCATGTCGCTGGCCTGTTACCTGGATTCTGAAGGGCAGGTGCCCTGGGCCGGAAAAACGGTCTTGAAACCCCACAGCGGGGCCTCGAGTGCGGACGTCAGCGTGCACCTGCCTGCTCAAGCTCATGAAGAGATCCGGCGCAAAATCCGCGAGCAGTCATTGCCCGTCGGTGATTTCCAGGTCGAAGAGTACGTAGCAGGGCCTATTCGCCATTTCGATGGCTTGGTACTCAACGGTCGAATCGTCACGCTTCAAGCAAGCGAATACGTGGGCACCTGCCTGGACTACATGGAGCGCGGCATGCCGCTGGGCTCCTGGCATGTCGATAGCTGCCCAGCCATGCGAGATTGGGTAGGGCAGGCGCTGAGCGCGGTCCGCATCGCCAATGGCGCCTTCCACCTCGAAGCCATCATGGACGACGATGGGCCGGTGTTCCTCGAGGTGGGCAACCGGGTCGGCGGTGCGGACGTGGTAGCGACCTATGAGATGGCCACAGGCATTCACCTGCCGTCGCTGGAGCTGCGCATCTATGTCGAAGGCAAACTGGATGTTTCGACCCTGAGCAGCCGGCAGCCAAGCCTAGGTTACGGATGGTTCGTATTCTCGGGGCACACCCACCCGCAGCGAACGTTCCTCGGGCTCGATGGCGCAGATGAGTTGCGCAACAGCCCGTATATCGTGCAGTGGAACGAGCTCGAACAGGGTACGCCGTTACCTGGGCACGTGACCTACTCGGCGTTCGAGGCGCCGCTGGCGGGCATCGTCAAGACCAATGATCCCAAGCTGACTCGCGACTGGATGCATGATCTGTTCTCCCGAGTATCACTGGCCCGGCGCCTGACATCCGTTGCTTAACTTCTTCTTCAAGGCAACCTGCCAATGAAACCACAGCATGTAGTGCTGGCCGTCTTGATCACGGCCATCTGGGGCATCAACTTCTCAGTCATCAAACTGGGCCTGGCCACGGTCGATCCGCTCATCCTAGCCGGGATTCGGTTCAGCCTGTGCGCGTTGCCCGCCATTTTCTTCATTCGCAAACCGGACGTGGCCTGGCGCTACATCATCGGTTACGGCCTGGTATTCGGCATAGGGCTTTGGGGTGTGGTCAACCTCGGGATCAAGGCCGGGTTGTCTGCCGGTATTGCTTCGCTGGTGCTGCAGTTCAGTGCGTTCTTCACCATTCTGCTGGGCGGCGTGGTCTTCAAGGAAGCACTGACGCGCTTTCAAGTGCTGGGCATGCTGGTCGCCTTCGCCGGGCTGCTGTGCATCATCACCATCAGCGATGGCTCGGTGACATTGCCTGGCGTATTGCTGGTGCTCCTTGGCGCGGCCGCGTGGAGTGTCGCCAACGTCATCAACAAGAAGGCGAAGACCAAGGACGTGTTCGCGTTTCTGGTGTGGTCCAGCGCGTTCGCACCGATCCCGTTGTTCGTGCTCGATTACGCGGTCAACGGTAGCGCGGGCTATACCGCGCTGGTCCATCAGGTGGACAGCACTGCCGTGCTGTCGATCCTGTTCCAGGTTTACCCGAACACCCTGTTCGCCTACTGGATCTGGAACTCGCTGCTCAAGACGTACCCGGTATCGACCGTCGCACCGCTTTCGCTGCTGGTGCCGATTTTCGGCATGCTTGGCTCGGTACTGGTGTTCAACGAGAGCGTGCCCACGAGCAAGGTACTGGCCGTGGTCCTGATCGTGCTGGGGCTGGCCATCGGTTTGTATGGTCAGCGCATCTTCAATGCTTTGTTCGCGCGGACTGCGCGGACCTCACTGTGAAGCGATAGGAAGTCGAAATGAGTTTGGGAAGACGTGGATTCATGGGGGGCGCTGTGGGCGCAACCCTGGTGGGTGGCAGCATGATCGCCAGCCTGTCCAGCGCAGGCACCGTCGCGGCGCCCGAGCGCAAAGCCCCGGCATTCGACCCCGCCGACTGGGCATCGGTAAGAGCGCAGTTTCAACTCTCGCCTGAGTATGTGCATATTTCCAACTTCTTCCTGGCGTCCAACCCCAAGCCGGTGCGAGATGCCATGGCGCGTCATCGGGAAGCCTTCGACCAGAACCCCTACACCTACCTCGAAGACCACATGTTCGCAAAGCCTGAAGACATGGTCTGGCGCAAGGTCTGTGAATCGGCGGCGGCCTATACGGGAGGACGTGCAGAAGACATTGCCCTGACGACCAGCACGACCCAGGGCCTGGCGATGGTCTACAACGGCCTCAAGCTAAACCCCGATCAGGAAATCCTCACCACCAACCACGAGTGGTATACCCACGACGAGGCCATGCGTCTGGCGGTTGCCAAATGGGGTGGCAGCATCAGGCGCATCGATCTTTACCAAGGGCCGCGAGATGTAAGCGTCGATGCAATCGTCGCGCGCATCGAAGCCGCCATACGCCCTTCTACCCGCATTCTGGCAATGACCTGGGTGCATTCCGGTACCGGCGTGCGTCTGCCGGTGAAAGAAATCGGCGACTTGGTCGCCCGCCTCAACCAAGGGCGTGACCAAGCGCAGAGAATCATCTACGTCATTGACGGGGTGCATGGTTTCGGCTGCTCCGAAGCCCAAGTCGCCAGCCTGGGGTGTGATTTCTTTTGCGCCGGCACCCACAAGTGGATATTAGGCCCGCATGGTACCGGGTTGGTCTGGGGCCGTGAGGGGCAATGGCGCCAGGTCATGCCGACCATCCCTACCATCATGGCGGCAGAGCCTGCCAATGCGTGGCGCCAGGAACGGGCGCCGCAGGGCGAAACGCAGGCAGCCTGGGTAAGCCCCGGCGGCTTCCTGGCCTTCGAAAACCAATGGGCGATGATCGAGGCGTTCCGCTTCATCGAGCAAATCGGTCGAAAGCGCATCGCCGAGCGCATCGCCGCGCTCAACGGGCAGCTCAAGGAAGGGTTGGCCAAACTGCCTAATGTTTCGTTGCACACGCCTCGGGACGCGCAGTTTTCTGCGGGTATCGTTTGCTGCGACGTCAAAGGGCAGTCGCCCAAGGACGTCGTGGCAAAATTGAAGGCGCAGAACATCATTGCCAGCGCGACGCCCTACCGTCACGCTTCGGTTCGCTTTTCTGCCGGGATCATCAACACGCCTCAGGACATTGAAAAGACGCTGCAGGCAATGCACAGCCTGGCTTGAATCGGGGCTAGTGTAGCTGGGGGGTAGACCAGCAAGAGGCGTTGCCGCGATGCTCCAGGTGCTACCCGGCTGGTTGGGCCGGGTAGCTATCCACAAGGCAGCGGCGGGCGCTCAGGGCCTCAAAGCTTGGGCATCTGCCCGATCCGCGCCACCATCTCGCTCACCACTTGCAGGTCCAGCATGAACTGGTCCACGGTCTTGAACTCGTTGTCGTTGTGACCGGTGTACTTCACGCCTGGCATGGCGAGACCAAACTGCACGCCATTAGGCAGATCATGTACCGAGGTGGCACCTGCGGACGTACCGAACTCGTGTTTCATGCCCAGGTTCTCGCTGGCCACGGCCAGCAACGCCTTGACCCACTGGCCTTCAGGGTTGCGGTACATCGGCTCGTCCAGGCTGTAGTCATACGCGGGGGTGATATGGCTCTGCTGCGACCATTCACCTAGCTTGTCGGCGATTTCAGCCTTGATCGTGGCGATCGCCTTGCCCTTGGGGATGCGCAGGTTGATTGCCAGCCTCAGGCCTTTGTCATCGACACCGACGTAGGTCGGCGAAGCGGTGAGTGGCCCCATGAAGGCATCCTCGTAAGCAATGCCCAGCTTCTTGCCCAGATAGTCCAGGCCCCAGTTGTCCGCCACATAGCGGGCAGCATCGGTAAACTGGTTCTGCTTCAATGGCACCGTCGCGCCCGTGCCGTTGATGAAGTCCAGCATGCGCGCCACCGGGTTCACGCCCGATTCGGGTTCAGAGGAGTGGGCCGACACACCGGTCACGGTGAGCAGGACCTGCTTGCCATCAGGTTTGGCTTCGATGCTGAAGTTGCCACCGTTGCGCTTTACGTACTCGGCACCGGCGGTGTTCAGCCGCTGCGCCATGGCGCTGGCATCATCAGTGAGCAAGGTTGCTACAGAGGTGGACGGGATCTGATTGGTGGCAAGCCCACCGGTGAGGTTGACGATCTCGGCGCCCTGGCCGCTGGCCGCGCGTTTGCCGAAGTTCGCCATGACGGTGCCGTAGCCTTTTTCCGCGATGACCACCGGGTAACCGCCATCCAGGGCAAGGTTGTAGTCAGGCGTAGGGTTACGCTCGAAGTAATACGGAATGGCATCGCCACTGGTTTCTTCGGTGGTGTCGATCAGCAACTTGAATTGCCGCGCCAGGGGCAGGTTTTCATCCTTTGCGACCTTCAGGGCATACAACGCTACGACGATGCCATTCTTGTCGTCTTCGGTACCGCGGCCGTACATGCGATCACCGACCAGGGTGACCTTGAACGGGTCCAGGCGCGTGCCATCGGCAAGTTTCCAGTTTTCCGGGGTGACGGGTACCACGTCGGCGTGGGCATGGATACCGACCACTTCCTTGCCGCTTCCAAGCGAGACTTCGTAGACACGGTTATCGACATTGCGAAAGGCCAGGCCAAACTCATCGGCCAGCGCCTTGATCTTGTCGGCGATCTTCAGGAACTCGGGGTTTTCATGCTGGGGTGTGCCCTCGACGGTGAACGTGGGGATGGCCACGAGCTCGCGCAACGTCTGGGTGGCAGCCTTGCCGTACTTGATCCGGGTGTAGAGCCCGAGCAGGCGATTGATCTCGTTCTGCTGCTCGGCAGCCAACGGCTTGCCCGCCAGGTACGTGTCGAGGGTGGCATCCAGGTCATCGGCCTGCGTCAGCTCGCTGCCTTTGAGCTTGCCAAGGAATTGCTTGAAGTCGTGCGGATCGCTGCCATCGAACGCCTTGACAATGGCGGCCGACTGCTGCTGGGTGAGGTTGGCCTGGGCAGGCAGTGCAAACAAGCCGATGCTGGCCGCCAGCAAGGAAACAGAGGTGAGCTTTTTCAGGTGCATGAGTGTACGCATTCCTTCGCCAATCATTGATGAGACCCCGTAGTGACGGGAAGGCCTTCACGCTAACACCAATGACCTGTGGTACGTCAGTACCAGGCGTGTGACATGTCGCACAAATGAAAAAGCCCCAGGCGCTGGCCTGAGGCTTTCATGTATGGCGCACTCGGCGGGATTCGAACCCACGACCCCTGCCTTCGGAGGGCAGTACTCTATCCAGCTGAGCTACGAGTGCAACGCGCACGCATCATACCTATCTGGTTCGCCTGCGTCCATCGCCTTGATCTGTAGTCCTTTTTACGCCATGCCTCCCTTGGCATCCCGGGTCATGCTCGCTCACGGCACGGGCTCACGCGTGCCCGGCAGGCTGATTGCGTCAGGCCCAAGGGTCCATTCAGCAGCGGGCTGTTTTGCCGTTCGTTCTTTTTTTCGAACAGCCTATTGTCCAACACCCCAGCAGACGCTTAGCATTCGTTTGAGATTTCAAACGCTCGGAGCCCTGCGCTGGGCGCTTTCAACAATCAACAATTCGGGAAGCCGACATGCAGCTCAAAGACGCTCAGTTGTTCCGCCAGCAAGCCTTCATCAACGGTGAATGGCTGGACGCGGACAACGGCCAGTCCATCCAGGTGACCAACCCGGCCACCGGTGAGGTCATCGGCAGCGTGCCGAAGATGGGCACCGCGGAAACCCGCCGCGCCATCGAAGCGGCCGACAAGGCCCTGCCGGCCTGGCGCGCGCTGACCGCCAAGGAGCGTTCGGCCAAGCTGCGTCGCTGGTTCGAACTGATGATCGAGCACCAGGACGACCTGGCCCGCCTGATGACCACCGAGCAGGGCAAGCCCCTGGCCGAAGCCAAGGGCGAGATCGCCTACGCGGCCTCGTTCATCGAGTGGTTCGCCGAAGAAGCCAAGCGCGTCTACGGCGACACCATCCCGGGCCACCAGGCGGACAAGCGCCTGATCGTCATCAAGCAGCCGATCGGCGTCACCGCGGCCATCACCCCGTGGAACTTCCCGGCGGCGATGATCACCCGCAAGGCCGGCCCGGCCCTGGCCGCTGGCTGCACCATGGTACTCAAGCCTGCGTCGCAGACCCCGTATTCGGCCCTGGCCCTGGCCGAGCTGGCCACCCGTGCCGGCATCCCGGCGGGCGTGCTGAGCGTGGTCACCGGCAGTGCTGGCGAAGTCGGCGGCGAGCTGACCTCCAACCCGCTGGTGCGCAAGCTGTCCTTCACCGGCTCGACCGAAATCGGTCGCCAGCTGATGCAGGAATGCGCCAAGGACATCAAGAAGGTCTCCCTGGAGCTGGGCGGCAACGCGCCGTTCATCGTGTTCGACGACGCTGACCTGGACAAGGCCGTCGAAGGCGCGATCATCTCCAAGTACCGCAACAACGGCCAGACCTGCGTCTGCGCCAACCGCATCTACGTGCAGGACGGCGTCTATGACGCGTTCGCACAGAAGCTGGCTGCTGCAGTGGCCAAGCTCAAGATCGGTAACGGCCTGGAAGATGGCACCACCACTGGCCCACTGATCGACGGCAAGGCTGTGGCCAAGGTGCAGGAGCACATCGAAGACGCGGTGAGCAAGGGTGCCAAGGTACTGTCGGGCGGCAAGCTGATCGAAGGCAACTTCTTTGAGCCGACCATCCTGGTCGACGTCCCCAAAACCGCTGCCGTCGCCAAGGAAGAAACCTTTGGCCCGCTGGCGCCGCTGTTCCGCTTCAAAGACGAAGCCGAAGTCATCGCCATGTCCAACGACACCGAGTTCGGTCTGGCGTCCTACTTCTATGCCCGTGACATGAGTCGTGTGTTCCGTGTCGCCGAAGCGCTGGAGTACGGCATGGTGGGTATCAACACCGGCCTGATCTCCAACGAAGTGGCGCCATTTGGCGGCATCAAGGCTTCGGGCCTGGGCCGCGAAGGTTCCAAGTACGGTATCGAGGACTACCTCGAAATCAAATACCTGTGCATCAGCGTCTGATCGCACGGTAAAGGCTTTACCTCTGCCAGCGGGGCGCGAGAGCGACGTTCCGCTGGCCTTTTTTACATCGCAGCACCTGGTGGCCAGGGCGTCCGCGGCAGTCGATCAACGAATACTGATTGCGGGCATTCCCAGTTACCCCCGAATAAAAGCGCCATTTTCAACGGCGCAATGAGGGCATTATGAGCAAGACCAACGAATCCTTGATGCAACGTCGCGTCGCCGCTGTTCCACGTGGCGTCGGCCAGATCCACCCGATCTTCGTTGAATCGGCGAAGAACTCCACCGTCATCGACGTCGAAGGCCGCGAACTGATCGACTTCGCGGGCGGTATCGCCGTGCTGAACACCGGTCACCTGCACCCTAAAGTGGTTGCAGCGGTGCAAGACCAACTGACCAAGGTCAGCCACACCTGCTTCCAGGTGCTGGCCTACGAGCCCTATGTTGAGCTTTGCGAAAAAATCAACAAGCTGGTGCCAGGTGATTTCGACAAGAAGACCCTGCTGGTAACCACCGGCTCCGAAGCGGTCGAGAACGCCGTCAAGATCGCCCGTGCCGCAACCGGCCGCGCTGGCGTGATCGCCTTCACCGGCGGCTACCACGGTCGTACCATGATGACCCTGGGCCTGACCGGTAAAGTGGTGCCGTACTCCGCTGGCATGGGCCTGATGCCAGGTGGCGTCTTCCGTGCACTGTTCCCGAGTGAGCTGCACGGCGTGAGCGTCGACGATGCCATCGCCTCGGTCGAACGTATCTTCAAGAACGATGCCGAGCCGCGTGATATCGCTGCCATCATCCTCGAGCCAGTTCAAGGCGAAGGCGGCTTCCTGCCAGCGCCTAAAGAGCTGATGAAGCGCCTGCGTGCCCTGTGTGATCAGCACGGTATCCTGCTGATCGCTGACGAAGTGCAGACCGGCGCTGGTCGCACTGGCACCTTCTTCGCCATGGAGCAGATGGGCGTAGCGCCTGACCTGACCACGTTCGCCAAGTCCATCGCTGGCGGCTTCCCGCTGGCTGGTGTATGCGGCAAGGCTGAGTACATGGACGCCATCGCTCCAGGCGGCCTGGGCGGCACCTATGCCGGTTCGCCAATCGCCTGTGCTGCGGCCCTGGCCGTCATCGACGTCTTCGAAGAAGAAAACCTGCTGGACCGCAGCAAGGCCGTCGGCGAGCGTTTGACCGCAGGCCTGCGTGAAATCCAGCAGAAGCACCCGATCATCGGTGACGTGCGCGGTCTGGGTTCGATGATTGCCGTCGAAGTCTTCGAAAAAGGCACTCACACCCCCAACGCTGCAGCTGTCGCTCAGGTCGTTGCCAAAGCGCGCGACAAGGGCCTGATCCTGCTGTCCTGCGGTACCTACGGCAACGTCCTGCGTATTTTGGTCCCGCTGACCGCTGAAGACGCCCTGCTGGACAAGGGCCTGGCCATCATCGAAGAGTGCTTCGCTGAACTCGCTTGATGTAGCTGGCTGCAAAAAAACCCGCTTCGGCGGGTTTTTTCATGTCAGCCATGGCTCGATAGTGAGCGCCGAGGCTCACCCCTGGACGATCTGGTTCTTGCCCTGGCGCTTTGCCTGGTACATCGCCGCATCGGCACGGGCATACAAGCTGTCGAGTGTATCGTCGCCATCGCCCAAACCGGTCAGGCCCTGACTCACCGTCACGCTGTAGGCTTGGCCTTCCTGGCCGAAAGCCAGCCGCTGGACCTCTCGCTGAAGCCGCTCGGCAATCTGCTCTGCCACCTTGGCCGTGCAGCCTGGGAATACCGCTGCAAACTCTTCGCCACCGATACGACCGAACAGGTCACCACGGCGCAACACTGTCCGGCCGCTGTGGGCGATACGCTGCAATACCTGGTCCCCTTCCTGATGGCCGTAGCTGTCATTGATGGCCTTGAAATCGTCGATGTCCAGCAGCAGGAAGGCCAAGGGCGTGTCCTCCTCGCGTGCCTTGTCGAACGCCTGCTTGGCGCATTCGAAGAAGTGACGACGGTTGCTGCTCTGGGTCAGGACATCGGTGGTCGCCAGGCGCTGAAGCTCACCTTCGAGGCGCTTCTTGTCGGTGATGTCTTCGGCGATGCCGACGATCGTCACTCGCTCGCTGCCCGGCTGCTGGCTGACATAGCATTTGTCGCTCAGCCACCGCAGCTCGCCATCACCGTTGAGAATGCGGTATTCACGGTGTTCCACCGAGCCTGTGGACAGCACCTGGGCAAGGCTCTGCTCGGCAAACTCAAGGTCGTCCGGGTAGATGCTGTCGCGCCACTCGTGGAAGTCGGCCATGACCCGGCTGACAGGGCGACCGAAGATGCGCTCGAACGCAGGGCTTACATACAGCACCTGCCGCGTCTCCCAATCGAATGCCCACAGCACGGCATTGACACTCTCGAGCAGCGAACTGAACAGTTGTTCACGTTCGCTGAGGCGAGCGACTTCACCTTGCGCATGAATCAGTGCCAGCAGGGTTTGGGCATCGTCGGGGGGAGGGGTACCGGGCAGAATCTTGGGATTGTTCTTGGCCATGTGCACAGAGCGCGCTCGACGGGTAGAGGTGCGGCCACCTTCCGGCCGATGTGGGCAGTTCGAGTCGAAACAGCCGGGTGAAGTTCCGGAGGTTACGCCCCAGAACGGGGCGTATCGATCAACGGGGCTCAGGCGGTGGTGGGGCGCAGGGAGTAGGTTTTCAGCTGCGAAGCGAACTCGCGCAACGCGTGAATGCCGCTGGTCTCCGCCTCGTGCACCCAATCCTTCATGGCGGCGAGCATGTCGTGGCCGTTAGCGCTGGTACGCGCCCAGATCTGCTGCAGGGCAAGGCGCTTCTCGTAGATGGTCTTCAGTGCCTGGCTGTGGGCCAGCATGGACTCGATACGTACATGGTGACGGTCTTCCAGCAGGCTGGTTTCACGCGACAGCAAGCGTTTGGCGCGCCGGAAGTGGTGGCTTACGGAAGCATCGACACGGTCCAGCTCCTGCTTGACCAGCGGGCCGATCACAAGCTTGCGGTATTGGGCCATGATCTGGAAGCGGTTGTTCAGGATGGCCATGGCCGTGTCCATGTCCAGGCTGGCCTTGCCGGCAACACGGTGAGCGATGGGAGCCACACGCTGGACCTTGGCCAACCGCAGCAGGCAGAACAGGCGGATCCAGGCCCAGCCCATGTCGAATTCCCAGCGCCTGACCGAAAGCTTGGCCGAATTGGGGTAGGTGTGGTGATTGTTGTGCAGCTCTTCGCCACCGATCACGATGCCCCAGGGAACCAAGTTGGTTGCAGCGTCGCGGCATTCGAAATTGCGATAGCCCACGGCATGGCCCAGGCCATTGACCACCCCGGCTGCCCAGAAGGGGATCCACATCATCTGCACGGCCCAGATGGTGATGCCGGCTGTGCCGAACAGCAGCAGGTCGATGATCGCCATCAACACGATACCGCCCAGCTTGTAACGCGAATACACATGGCGCTCGACCCAGTCATCCGGGCAGTTCTTGCCGTAGATGCGCAAGGTTTCGGGGTTGCGCGCCTCTTCACGGTAGAGCTCGGCGCCTTTGCGCAGTACGGTGCTCAGGCCCTTGTAGACAGGGCTGTGCGGGTCGTCCGGGGTTTCGCACTTGGCGTGGTGCTTGCGATGGACCGCGGTCCATTCACGGGTGTTCTGCGCCGTGGTGAGCCACAGCCAGAAACGGAAGAAATGCTTGAGCCCGGTATTGAGCTCCAGCGCGCGATGCGCAGAGTAGCGGTGCAGGTAGACCGTGACGCTGACAATGGTCACATGGGTCATCAACAAAGTGATGCCGACCAGTTGCCAGGCCGACAAGTCGAGCAGGCCGTTGTACCACATAGGTGCAGATACCCTCGAAATTCAGGGGGAAAGGGGGCGATTATCCCTTGGTCGGGAAATAAAACCAGTCAAAGCTGACCACGCGATGTTTCAGCACTCCGGTCCGTGCCCGCCATGCCTTGACGCGCGGCCTTTGCGAACCGGTAACCGCACGTCGGGCAGCAGAAGCTTTATAATCCCCCAACCTTTTCCATGGGCAATTCCACCCGACATGTCTGTTTCCGTTCGCGACGCCTTGCGCATGGCAGCGCTCTATGTGGTGCTCTCGATCCTCTGGCTGGTGCTGGCCGAGGTGGTGCTGCACAGCATGACTGAAGACCCCTTGGCCCTGACCGTCGGGCGTCAGATCAACGTCGTGGTCTGGGTGCTGCTCAGTGCCTTGCTGATCTACGTCTCGCGTGTGCGGCTGCTGAACTTCATCGGTGCCGGTGCGCGCCTGCGGGGCGAGGACCGCGAGCGGCTGCGGATGGCCGCCGCTGTGTTCGACTGCACCCTGGAAGGGGTATTGGTCACCGACCGCCGGGGGTTGATCGTGCACGTCAACCGCGCCTTCATGCGCATCACCGGCTATCAGCAGGATGAAGTCATCGGCCAGCGCCCGAGCAAGTTCAAGTCGGGGCATCATGGCGCCGGCTTCTACCAGCAGATCTACGCCACCTTGAGTGAAAAAGGGGAATGGAGCGGCGAGATCTGGAACCGGCGCAAGAGCGGCGAAATCTACCCGCAATGGCAAACCATCCGCGCCATTCGCGATGATGAGGGCGAACTGAGCCACTATGTGGCGGTATTCAGCGACATCAGTGCGATCAAGCATTCAGAGCAGGAGCTGGCCTACCTGGCGCATCACGATCCTCTGACCGACCTGCCCAACCGCCTGCTGTTCACCGACCGGGTCCAGCAGGCGTTGGCAGCAGCCCAGGCCAAGAAGCGCGGCTGTGCACTGTTGCTGCTGGACCTCGACCATTTCCAGAGCATCAACGACGGGCTCGGCCACACCATCGGTGATCAGTTGCTCAAGCTGGTGGGCGCCCGCCTGGGCGAAGTCGTGAGCAATGGGGTGACCTTGGCGCGGCTGGGCGGCGATGAGTTCGGCGTCCTGGCTGAACACTGCCAGGACGTGGGGCAGGCCGCCAAACTGGCCCAACGCATCATCGAACGCATGCGCGAGCCCTTCAGTTTCGACGGTCATCGCCTGTTCATCAGCGTCAGCGCAGGCATCAGCCTGTTTCCCAGTGACGCCCTGAGTGCCGAGCAACTGCTGCGCAATGCCGATTCGGCGCTGTACAAAGCCAAGACCAATGGCCGCGCCTGCTACGCCCTTTACACCGAAGAGCTGACCGCGCACGCCCAGTTGCGCGTGGAAACGGCCGGTGAACTGCGCCGCGCCCTCGAACAGGATGAACTGCGCGTGTTCTACCAGCCGGTGCACGATCTGGCCTCGGGCAGCCAAGTGGGGGTCGAGGCGCTCGTCCGTTGGCAGCACCCTCAGCGTGGGCTGGTACCTCCCGGGGAATTCATCCCGATTGCCGAGCGCACCGGGCTGATTGCCGAAATCGACGCCTGGGTGTTGCGCCAGGCTTGCCTGCAAATGGTGCATTGGCAGCAACAAGGCCGCCCGCTGGCATTCGTGGCCGTGAACATTTCGAGCCGGCTGTTTGGTCAGCACGAGCTGTACCGGCAGGTGGCCGATGTGCTGCATGAAACAGGCCTGGCCCCAGCGCTGCTGGAACTGGAAGTAACCGAAAGCGCGGTGATGGAAGACCCGGAAGTGGCCTTGGAGCAGTTGCACCGTCTGCGTGAGCTGGGAGTGACCTTGGCTATCGATGACTTTGGCACCGGGTATTCCTCGCTGCTGCGCCTCAAACGCATGCCGGTGCAGAAGCTCAAGATCGACCAGGGCTTCGTCACGGGGCTGCCCTGCGATGAGGATGATGTCGCGATCGTGCGCGTGATCATCGCCCTGGCCCGCAGCATGGGCATGCAAGTGCACGCCGAAGGCATCGAGCAGTTGGAGCAGGCCAGTTTCCTGCTCCAGGAGCGGTGCCAACTGGGGCAGGGCTACTGGTTTGGCCGACCGGTCGCCGCCGAAGATCTGCGCTGGGGCTGAACCCAGGGCTCATCGCTTGTTCAAGCCTCGGGCCAGGCGGTCGCCGCCCAGTTGAATCAGGGCCACCAGGGCTACCAGCATGGCGATTACGGTCAGCATGACCTGGCTGTCGAAGCGCTGGTAACCGTAGCGGTAGGCAATGTCACCCAGCCCTCCGGCACCGATGGCGCCCGCCATGGCGGATGAATTGATCAGGGTGACCAAGGTGATGGTGAAGCCGCCGACGATGCCTGGCAGGGCTTCTGGCAGCAGCACGTGCCAGACGATGTGCCAGCGTCGGCACCCCATGGCTTGAGCCGCCTCCACCAGGCCGTGATCGACCTCCCGCAGGCTGACCTCGGCGATACGGGCGAAGAAGGGTGTTGCCGCAATGGTAAGGGGCACGACAGCCGCCCAGACCCCGTAGGTCGTGCCCACTACCCAACGGGTAAAGGGGATCAGGGCGACCATCAGGATCAGAAACGGCACCGAGCGGAACAGGTTGACGAAGGCTCCCAGCACCCGGTTGAGCAGCGGCGCCGCATAGATGCCGCCCTTGTCGCTGGTCACCAGCATCACTGCCATTGGCACGCCCACAAGCAAGGCAATCAACGAAGAAACCCCGACCATGAGCAGCGTGTCGAGCAGCCCTTCGAGCAAGCGATCAACCCACATGGCCCAGTACCTCCACGTCTTCGGCCCGGCGCCGGCTAAGTTCCAGCAGGCGGTTGATATCGTGCGGCGAGTGCTGCACCGACACGATCAGTTGCGTCAAGGTATGCACGCCAATGGACTGCGCGCCGCCTTGCAGCAACCGCACGCGTCCACCCAGTTCGGTGAACAGCGCCGACAGTTCGGGTGCACCGAACGCTGTCAGCTTCAGCACGATGGCGCTGTCCGGGGTCGATGGCACGGCCTTGAGGCTTGCGCTCAACGCTGCTGGCAACGAAGGCTGCAACGGCGCCAACAGCGTGCGGGTGGTCGCGTGCTGTGCTGCGCCGAATACCTGCCAGACTTCGCCCTGCTCAACCACCTGGCCACGCTCGAGCACCGCCACCCGGTGGCAGGTATCGCGAACCACGGCCATCTCGTGGGTGATCAGCACGATGGTCAGGCCCAGGCGCTTGTTGATAGCGCGCAGCAGTTCCAGGATCGACGCGGTGGTTTCCGGGTCCAGCGCCGAGGTGGCTTCGTCGCACAGCAAGATGCGGGGGTCATGCACCAAGGCTCGGGCAATGCCCACGCGCTGCTTCTGCCCTCCGGACAGCTGCGCCGGATAGACGTCGCGCTTGTCCTCAAGGCCAACCAGCTGCAGCAACTCGCGCACTTTGCGCTGGCGTTGCGGCTTGGCAACGCCGGCCACCTTCAGGGGCAGCTCGACGTTCTGCCACACGGTCTTGGCCGACATCAGGTTGAAGTGCTGGAAGATCATGCCGATGCTTCGGCGCAAGGCCACCAGTGCGTTCTCGTCGTAGCGGGCGATGTCCGCCTGGTCGATCAATACCCGACCTTGGGTAGGCTGTTCCAGCCGGTTGATGACACGCAGCAGCGACGATTTGCCCGCGCCGCTACGACCGATGATGCCGAAGATTTCGCCGCGCCGGATGTTCAGGTCGATGCCTTGCAACGCCGGCTGGCGCTGCCCTGGGTAAATCTTGCCCAGCCCGATGAAACGCACGTGGGCCTGATTGACGTCAGGGCGCAGGGCCAGGTGCTCGGCCTGGGGAAGCAATGCCGGGGTGTCAGAGGCGCGCAGTGCATTGGACGCGTTCATCGCTGCCGCTCCCAACCCGCCTGGTAGAGCGTGCCATGGGCCTGGTCCAGGACAGCGCGCACCACAGGCGAGTGCTGGTAGATGTCGACGAACTTGGCCAGGCGTGGGTCATCCTTGCTCTGCGGGCGAATGACGAACTGAATCACGTACTCCTTGTTCTCCAGGCCATCGAAGAGCAGCGCAGAGGTGGCGTCGAAACTGTTGGCCAGCCGAATGTAGGCCGGGTAGCCCTGCACGAGGTCCGCGTCGTCATAAGCCCTTACCAACTGCACCGCCTCGACCTGAATGATCTTGAGCTTCTTGGGGTTGGCGGTGATGTCCTGTTCGGTGGCCTTGTAGCCCACGCCAGGCGCTAGCGTGATCAGGCCTGCCTTGGCCAGTAGTTGCAGACCGCGCCCACTGTTGATGGGGTCATTGGCGATCGCGACGCTGGCACCGTCTGGCAAGTCGGCGAGGCTTTTGTAGCGCTTCGAATAGAGCCCCACGTTGTTGATGATGCCTGGAGCGTAAGGCACCAGATCGAAACCGGCGGCAGCCTTGGCATTTTCAAGGAAGGGGATGTGCTGGAAGTAATTCACGTCGATATCGCCGCTGTCGAGGCTGACGTTGGGGGCTATCCAATCGCTGAACTCGATGAGCTTCACCTCAAGCCCCTGCTTGTGCGCCTCGGTGACGGCGGCTTCCAGCGGGATGGCGAAGGCGGATGTCGTGCCGATTTTCAGCGGCTCATCGGCGATGGCTGCGGTGGATAGAGTCAGGGCGATGACCACGGCCGCAATGGGCCGCAACAGTGTTTCAAGCATGGTGCAGAGCTCCAGTCGAGGCGGGGGCAGGCGCAAAGCGGTAGGTCGAGCCAGGATGATCGGCCGGCAGGTAAGGGTGGTCGGTTGCGAACAGCTTTTGGCGCAGCGTGCCATCGGCGTAGGCGGTCTTGTAGCGGCCACGCGCCTGTAGCTGCGGGATCACCAAGTCGATGAAATCTACGTAGCTTTCCGGTGTGACGGTGCGCGTCAGGTTGAAACCATCCAGGCCGGTTTCGTCGGCCCACGCGATCAGCTCGCGAGCCACGTGCTCAGGGTCGCCGATCAGGGTGACGTAGCGGCCACCCAAGGCGTGCTGCTGCAACAGGCGGCGTCGGGTCCAGGCACTGTCCTGCAGTTGGCGAGTGGCGGACTGGATGGCGTTGCCCTGGGTAAAGGCGATCGGTTCGTCCAGCGCATAAGCCGCAAAGTCGATGCCGGTGGAGGCGGCGAAATGCGCAACCCCGGCTTCGGCGCTGGCATGGCGCAGGTACTCGGCGTGCTTGGCCAAGGCTTGTTGCGCGGTAGGCGCCACGATCACCGTGATGCCCATGAAGACTTTGATCGCCATCGGGTCGCGGCCTGCGGCGCTGGCCGCGGCGCGCACCTTGTCCACCTGGGCACGGGTCGAGGCCTTGTCCTGGCCGCTGATGAATACACACTCGGCATGGTTGCCGGCAAACTCCAGGCCGCGCTGCGAGCTGCCGGCCTGGAACAGCACCGGTGTGCGCTGCGGGGAAGGCTCGCACAGGTGGTAGCCTTCGACGTCGTAGAACTCCCCATGATGATGGACCTTGCGGACCTTGTCCGGGCGCGCGTAGACGCGCTGCTCGCGATCGGCCAGCACGGCATCGTTGGCCCAGCTTCCCTCGAGCAGCTTGTACAGCACCTGCAGGTATTCCTCGGCCTGGTCATAGCGGCGGTCATGCTCAGGCTGCCGGGTCAGACCCATGGCGCGCGCGGCGCTGTCCAGGTAGCCGGTGACGATGTTCCAGCCGACCCGGCCGTTGCTCAGGTGATCGAGGGTGGAGAGGCGGCGTGCGAACAGATAAGGCGCCTCATACGTGAGGTTGGCCGTGAGGCCGAAGCCAAGGTTGCGTGTCACGGCGGCCATGGCGGAAACCAGCAGCAGAGGGTCGTTGACCGGTAGCTGGATGGATTCCCTCAGCGGAACCTCCAAAGACCGGCCGTAAACATCGTAGGTGCCGACGATGTCCGCGATGAACAGCCCATCGAACAGGCCACGCTCTAGCAGGCGCGCCAGATCCGTCCAGTATTCAAGGGTCTTGTACTGGGTCGAGGTATCGCGTGGGTGTGTCCACAGGCCATGGTTGATATGCCCCACGCAGTTCATGTTGAAGGCATTGAGCAGGATTTGCCGGCCCATCAGATGGTCCCCCGGCGCGGTGGGTTTTGCTCGTTGAGGTAGTAGTTGCCGATGGCGTGGTATTTCCAGCGCACCGGGTCGTGCAGCGTGTGCACGCGGGCATTGCGCCAGTGGCGGTCAAGGTTGTGTTCGGCCAGCGTGGCCTGACTGCCGCCAAGCTCGAACAGCGCGGTGCCGGCGGCAAGGGCTATTTCCGTGCTGATGGCCCGCGCCTCTGCCACGGCAATGGAGGCGGTGGCGACGGTTTGAGCCGTGCTGTCGTCGCGTGCCCGGTCCAGAGAGTGGCCGGCGCGCTCGAGCAAGGCCTCGGCAGCGTGCAGGCGGATGGCGAGTTGGCCGAAGCACTTCACGGTCAGCGGATCGTCGGTAGCGTTTTCGACCCCTGAATCGACCCACGGCCGGCTGCGGGTGCGCACGAAGTGCAGGGCATCCTCGTAGGCCGCACGGGCGATGCCGGTATCGATGGCCGCATGAAGTATCTGCGCCAGCGGGCCCACTGGGGTGGGGCGCTCGAACACGCTCTGGAACGGCACGACGTCCTGTGCGCTGACCGGTACGTTATCGAACACCACCGAGCCGCTGCCGGTAGTGCGCTGGCCGAAGCCACTCCAGTCGTCGATCACCTGCAGGCCGGGGCTGTCGGCAGGAACGAACGCCAGGTGCTGGACGCCTTGGTCATCGACCACCGAGGTGGGAATGCGCTGGGCGTAAAGTGCACCGGTGGCGTAGAACTTGCGGCCGTTGATACGAAAGCCTTCGCCTTCGCGGCTTAGCTGTGTGGTGCGGTCGTTGGCTGTCTTGGTGCCCAGTTCTGCCAGGGCGTTGCCGAACCGCCGGCCTGCCAGCACCTCGGCATACAGGCGCTGCTGCTGCGCGGGCGTACCGTTTACCCGCAGCACCTCCAGGGCGTAGAAATGGTTTTGCGGAATCTGCCCGAGCGAGCCGTCGGCCTGCGCGATGATGGCGATGACCTTGGCCAGGGTGACGTACGATACACCCGCCCCGCCAAAGGGCTTGGGAACACTGATCCCCCACAGGCCCGAGCGCGTGAAGAGCGCCAGTTCAGGGTGTGGCAGACGCCGCTCGCGATCGCGCACTGCGCTCTCGGGGCGAAGCTGCCGAGCGATGTCCAGGGCGACGGCCAGGGCTTCGCCGTCGCTGGTGATGATGTGTGTGGTCATGGTATGTCTCCGGACTCCGGGCCCGAGCAGGGCCCAGGAGGCAACAAATCAGATCCAGGAATGCCGCGCGGGCAGGGTGCCGTTGAGGTGGTATGCGCCTACCGCGTGGTATTTCCAACGCACCGGGTCGTGCAAGGTGTGCACGCGAGCATTGCGCCAGTGGCGGTCGAGGTTGAACTCGGCAAGGGTGGCGCGGCTGCCGGCCAGTTCGAACAGTTTCTCGCTGGCCTGAAGGGCGATCTCGGTGGTCAGTACCTTGGCCTCGGCCACGGCAATTGACGCGCGCGCCGCCGACTCGGCGTCCACGGGACGTGCATTGACGTCGTCCAGCACCTTCCCGGCCCTGCGCAGCAGCGCTTCGGCAGCGTGCAGTTCAAGCTTCAGGCGACCGATGTCGGCGATCACGTAGGGGTCTTCACTGGCGCGATCCACCTTGGCGTCGATCCACGGTCGCGACTTTTCGCGCACGAAGGCCATCGCGTCATCGATGGCGGCCTCAGCAATGCCTGCGTCGATGGCCGCCTGGATAAGCTGCGAGGCCGCGCCCTGGGTGTTGGGCACCTCCCGCTGGCGCCAGTTGTCGATGACCAGGGCTGCCTCGACCGGAACCTCATCGAGTAGCACCGTGCCGCTGGCAGTGGTGCGCTGACCGAATCCCGACCAGTCATCGACGATGCGCAGCCCGGGCGTGCCGCGGCGGACGAAGGCCAATCGCTGGCGGCCTTGCTCGTCCAGTGCCTTCACCGCAACCCAATGGGCGAACAATGCACCGGTGGAGTAGAACTTCTTACCACTGATGCGATAGCCATCGCCTGAGCGGGTAATCCGGGCCTTGAGGGTAAGGGTGTCCTTGGTGCCGCGCTCCGGGCCAGCGTTGCCGATTCGCCAACCGTCCAGCACGCTGCGAAACAGCACCGCCTGTTGCGACGGTGTGGCGGTAAGGCGAAGCAGTTGCAGCATGCCGAACTGGTTCTGTGGGATCTGTCCCAATGCAGGATCAGCGGCGCTGATCAGGCGGAATACTTCGGCCACGGTCTCGAACGACACCTCTGGGCCGCCGTAGGCCTTGGGAACGCTGATGCTCCCCAATCCGCTGCGGGTAAACAATTCTATTTCGGCCCAAGGCAGTATGCGTTGCTGATCGCGGTGGACAGCCTGCTCGCTTGCTGCAGCGGCGACTTCGCGCGCGGCTTGCAGGGCTTCGGCATCGTCGCGCAGGACCTTCGTCGGCAGCACGGGCGGTGCGCTGTCGAGATCGCTACTGGAGGGGATAAGGGCTTGGCTGGACATCAGTGCCGCTCCTTGGCTGCACTTAATGCCCTGGCGTTATGCACTGGGGTAATCGTGATCCTGACCATTACTGACCTCACATGTAAGTTATGCCGCTACAGCTGATCGCGACAGACGTATGCTGGTCCGGTGGTCCGGTATATATACCGTAAGGCTTTATAAAATATTTATGAACTAACCATTTGGAATATATATAGAAGCGCGTTACCCCAATGGGCGACGTTAATGTTATCGAGAGGCTACAGGTTCTTCGCAGCACTGCCTCTAGTAGAGCTATTCCGAGGCAGCCGTGCCTAGGAACTTGCGCAGAAACTGACGGGTTCGCTCCTGTTGTGGGGCGGCAAACAACGCCTTGGCCTCACCCTGTTCCACTACCACGCCCTTGTCGAAGAAGATGACCCGGTTGGCTACGTCGCGCGCGAAGCTCATTTCATGAGTGACGATAATCATGGTGCGCTTTTCTTCCGCCAGGCTGCGAATGGTCGCCAGGACTTCGCCTACCAGTTCCGGGTCCAGTGCCGAGGTCGGTTCATCGAACAGAATCACCTCCGGCTCCATGGCCAGGGCACGGGCAATCGCCACCCGTTGCTGCTGCCCCCCGGAAAGGCGACGGGGATAGGCGTCTTCCTTGCCGGCCAGACCCACCTTGGCCAGCAGACGGCGACCAAGCTCAATGGCTCGGTCGTGGGGCAACTTCTTGACGATTACCGGCCCCTCGATGACGTTCTCCAGCGCCGTTCGATGGGGGAACAGGTTGAAGTTCTGGAACACGAACCCCGCCTGCTGACGCAAGCGGCGGATTGCGCCTTGCTGAGGCCCCAGAGGACGGTTGGCATCGATGCTGATAGTGCCGATCTTGATCTGCCCGGCATCGGGGGTTTCCAGCAGGTTCAGGCAGCGCAGGAAGGTGGTCTTGCCCGAGCCGCTGGGACCGATGATGGCTACTACCTCGCCCGGCTGTACCGTCACGTCGATACCATCGAGCACGGTCTGGCCCTTGAAGCGTTTGGTCAGGCCTTTGACTTCGATCATGCTCAATGCTCCTGGTCATGTTGGTTGACCCGCGCTTCCATGCGGTTCTGGAAGTAGGCCAGGATACTGCACAGCACCCAGTAGACCACCGCCACCGCCACGTACATGGTGAACACCTCGAAGGTACGCGCCGTGATCAGCTGCGCCTGACGGAACAGCTCCGGGACCTGAATGGTGGCGGCCAACGCGGTGTCCTTGACCAGCGAGATGAAGCTGTTTCCCAACGGCGGCAAAGCAGTGCGCAGCGCCTGGGGCAGTATCGCCCGGCGCATGGCCTGTACGCGGGTCATGCCGATGCTGGCCGCAGCTTCCCACTGCCCGCGGTCGATCGAAGAAATCGCGGCGCGCAGGATCTCGCAGATGTAGGCCGCCATGTTCAATGACAGCCCGATCAACGAGGCGGGAATCGGGTCGAGCTCTATACCGATCTGTGGCATGCCGAAGTAGATGACGAACAGCTGCACCAGCAGGGGCGTCCCTCGGAAGAACGACACGTAGATTCGGGCCAGCCAGTTGAGCGGCAGCACTTTCGACAACCGCATCAATGCCAGGGCAAAGCCCAGGACCAATCCGAAAAACATGCCCCCCACGCTGAGCAGCACCGTGTACCCCGCACCCTTGAGCAGAAAGGGTGCGGAGTCGGCGACCAGTTGCAGGCTTTCAGCGATCATCGGGTGACATCAGCACCGAAGTACTTTTCGGACAGCTTGGCCAGCGTCCCGTCAGCCTTGAGCTTGTCGATGGCCTTATTGATGGCGGCCAGCAGTTCGGGTTCGCCCTTGCGCATGGCAACCCCGCTTTCCAGTCGCGAGAAAGCGCCGCCGGCAAGTTCCGTATCCTTGGCTTTCTGTGCGTACTCGAGCGCCGCCAGGCGGTCGATCAGGATGGCATCGATACGGCCATTGCGCAGGTCGGCGAACTTGCTGGGGTCATCTTCATAGGTGCGCACTTCGGCCTTGGGTACGTCTTGTTTGACCCACTGCTCGTAATTGGTACCCAGGCCCACACCGACTTTCTTGCCCGCCAGGTCCTGAGCGCCCTTGATATTGAGGTCGCCGGCCTTCTTCTTGAGGATCAGCGCTTGGATGCCCGAGATGGTGTAGGGTTCGGAGAAGTCATATTTCTTCTTGCGCTCCTCGGAAATGGTGACCTGATTGACGACGATGTCCAGGCGCTTGGATTCCAGCGCAGCCAGAATCCCGTCCCATTTGGTGGGCTGGATCTTGGCTTTGACGCCGAGTTCCTTGGCCAGCAACTCGGACAACTCCACTTCGAAGCCAGTTAGCTTGCCGTTTTCATCCTGGAAGCTGAACGGCGGGTAGGTGCCTTCGAGGCCGACGTTGATCACGCCTTTTTCCTGGATGGTCTTCAATTCCTCACCGGCAAAGGCCTGGCCAAGCAGGCCGGTGCCCAGCAACAGGGCCAGGCTGGCATTGAGTAGCGGTTTGGCGAACTTCGACATGTCTGAGCCCCGAGCGTGTTGTGAATGAAGTGATGGCGACTATAGGGTTGGATGCGCGACGCAGGAAATAGTCAAAAATTATCGCACCCTGGCTATTTATGCGTTTGGAAACTGTCCATTGATCTTGAGGGTAGGCGAGGCTGGCTTGGCTGTCATCGCCCTGACCGTCTGATGCGGTGGAAGATCAAGGGTAGGCGCGCTGTCCAGGGCGCTTGCCCGTGAAATGGCAGCATCGAGAACAGACTAGATAGCCTATACGGCAGGAGAACACACCGTGAGCGAACAACCAGCCTCCGGGCACTGGCAACTGCAGGGGATCGTGGCCGGCTTGCGCGGCGCCCGTGAGCAATGGCGCATGCGCAATGGCCGCAGCAGTGGTGAGCAAGGTGGCCGGGAGCTGCCATCGCGCGAAGCGGTACGTCAGATTCTCGAGCAACTGTGCGGCGCGCTGTTTCCCATGCGCCTTGGGCCGGTGGACCTGCGCGAGGAGAGCGAGGATTTCTATGTAGGCCATACCCTGGACGCCGCGCTCAATGCACTGCTGGCCCAGGCGCGACTGGAACTGCGCTACGCGGCCCGCCAAGGCAAGGAAGACCTGGCGGGTGTCGATGCCCAGGCGCTGAAATTGATCCAGGGGTTCGCGGCTGCGCTGCCGGCCATGCGTGTGCTGCTCGACACCGACGTGCTGGCGGCCTATCACGGCGACCCGGCGGCGCGCAGTGTCGATGAAGTACTGCTGTGCTATCCAGGCATCCTGGCGATCATCCATCACCGCCTCGCTCATCACTTGTACACGGCCGGGCTGCCCCTCTTGGCGCGCATCAGTTCCGAGCTTGCGCACATGGCGACGGGCATCGACATTCACCCCGGGGCGCAGATCGGCCCAAGCTTCTTCATCGACCACGGCACTGGTGTGGTCATCGGCGAAACCGCGATCATCGGCGAGCGTGTACGGATTTATCAGGCGGTAACACTGGGCGCCAAGCGCTTCCCGAGCGATGAGTCGGGCACCTTGCACAAAGGGCTGGCCCGTCATCCGATCGTCGAGGACGACGTCGTGATCTATGCCGGCGCTACAGTGCTGGGGCGCATCACCATCGGCCAAGGTTCCACGATCGGTGGCAACGTCTGGTTGACGCGCAGCGTGCCGCCGAACAGCAACATCACCCAGGCTAACCTGCAGCTCGATTGCCAGGACAAACAGTGAGCTTCGGCCATGCCCGGTGTGCAGTCCAGCCTCTGACATGCCCCTTTGTCGTTAGCATTTGAGAGGGGCAGGCAGGTGGGCGACCGGGGCTTTGAGGCAACTACCAATCAGCGCTTGAATTCGCAATGAGTCATAAACCATGTTTAACTTGAACGCTTGTTCAATTAAAAAAACGCTGGTCCGCTGCCGGTGTTCATCAGGAGGATTCCTTTGCTGAACCCGTTCATTTCGAGCCTTTCGTCCTTTGACGAGGTGTACATACCATGAGTGCACCAACCCCTTCGCTTGCCAATGGCAAGATCCGCATGAACCCCCCCGTGTTCTATTTTGCGGCAAGTTTCATCCTCATCTTTGGCCTGGTGGTCATTACCAACCCGCAAAGCGCTGGCCAATGGTTGCTGGCGGCGCAGAACTGGGCCGCCAATACGGTGGGCTGGTACTACATGCTGGCGATGACGCTGTACCTGGTCTTCGTGGTGGTCACCGCCGTGTCCGGCTACGGCAAGATCAAGCTCGGTGCCGACCACGACGAACCCGAGTTCAGCTACCTGTCATGGGCGGGCATGCTGTTCGCCGCGGGGATCAGCATCACGCTGTTCTTCTTCTGCGTATCAGAGCCGCTTACCCACATGTTGCAGCCACCTCAGGGCGAAGGCGGCCCGGTGGAGGCTGGCCGGCAAGCGATGCAGATCCTGTTCCTGCACTGGGGGCTGCATGGCTGGGGCGTCTTTGCCTTCGTCGGCATGGCGCTGGCCTATTTCGCCTACCGGCATAACCTGCCGCTGGCCCTGCGCTCGGCGCTGTATCCGCTGATTGGCAAACGTATCAATGGGCCTATTGGCTACGCAGTAGACGGCTTCGGCATCATCGCCACAGTGTTCGGCCTGGGTGCCGACATGGGCTTTGGCGTGCTGCACCTCAATGCTGGGTTGGACTACCTGTTCGGGATCAGCCACAGCCAGTGGGTGCAGGTGGTGCTGATCACCCTGATGATGGGCGCGGCAGTGGCGGTGGCGGTGGCCGGGGTGGAAAAAGGCGTGCGGGTGATGAGTGACATCAACCTGTTCCTGGCCTGCGCGCTACTGCTTTTCGTGCTGTTCGCAGGCCCCACCCAGCATCTGTTCAATACCCTTATCCAGAACCTCGGTGATTATCTGGGCGCCTTGCCGCGCAAGAGCTTCGATGTCTATGCCTATGGCGAGAACCGTGAATGGCTGGGTGGCTGGACGGTGTTCTACTGGGCCTGGTGGATCGCTTGGGCGCCATTCGTGGGCTTGTTCATCGCTCGCATTTCCCGTGGCCGGACCATTCGCGAGTTCGTCTTCGGTGTGCTGCTGATCCCGCTTGGCTTCACCCTGGCGTGGATGTCGATCTTCGGCAACAGTGCACTGGACCAGGTCATCAATCACGGCATGACAGCGCTGGGCCAGGCTGCGCTGGACAACCCGTCGATGAGCCTGTACCTGCTGTTGGAGACCTACCCATGGAGCAAGGCGGTGATCGCCATGACGGTGTTCGTCAGCTTCGTGTTCTTCGTGACCTCGGCAGACTCCGGCACCGTGGTGCTGTCCACGCTGTCGGCCACCGGCGGCGACGCCGATGAAGACGGCCCGAACTGGTTGCGCATCTTCTGGGGCGCGATGACGGCACTGGTGACCAGTGCCTTGCTGTTCGCCGGCAGCATCGATTCGCTGAAGTCGGCCGTGGTGCTCACCTCGCTGCCCTTCTCGCTGATCCTGCTGTGCATGATGTGGGGGCTGCACAAGGCGTTCTATCTGGAATCGCAGCGGCAGATCGCGCAGATGCATTCGCTTGCCCCGTTCGCCCAGTCCCGTCGAGGACGTGGGGGGTGGCGCCAGCGGCTGAGCCAGGCCGTGCATTTCCCGTCGCGAGACGAGGTGTACCGTTTCATGGACGATGTGGTGCGCCCGGCCATTGCCGACGTACGTGAAGTGTTCGAGCAGAAAGGGCTGGTGCTGATCACCCAGGACGACCCGAGCCACGACAACGTGAGCTTGAAAGTCGGTCACGGCGATGAGCAGCCGTTCATCTACCAGGTGCAGATGCGGGGTTATTTCACGCCGTCGTTCGCACGTGGCGGCCTGGGCGCTCACGAGTTGAAGAACCGCCGCTACTACCGGGCGGAGGTCTATCTCAGCGAAGGCAGCCAGAATTACGACCTGGTGGGCTACAGCAAGGAGCAGATCATCAACGACATTCTCGATCAGTACGAACGGCACATGCAGTTCCTGCATCTGGTGCGTTGATCGGCCTGCGCCAGACCCGTCCTGAGAGAGCGAGCCCCAGGGCTCGACCTCTGGGGACCAAGGCTGGTCAAGCCACCCTCCCTCGCGTCAGTACGGTGCATCTCCCAGGATCGTCGCCCTGTGCATCACACGCCGGCTCGGCCGGTAATCGTCTACCGCGTAATGCTGAGTGACGCGGTTATCCCAGAACGCCACGTCGTTTTCCTGCCACCGCCAGCGGATCGTGAACTCGGGCCGAGTGGCATGCGCGAAGAGCAGTTTCAGAAGCGCCTCGCTTTCCAACTCACTCAGCTCGTTGATACGCGTGGTGAATCCCTCGTTGATGAACAGTGCCTGGCGCCCACTTACCGGATGCGTGCGCACCACCGGATGAGACAACGGCGGGTTATCACGCCGGGTCTGCTCCCAGCGCGCCAGATCCTGCGGGGTCTTAGCGAAACGCTCAAGTGGAAATGACTTGGTGAAATCATGGGTCGCCGTCAGCCCCACGAGCATTGCCCGCAGTGGCGCCGACAACCCCTCGAAGGCGGCTATGCCACTGGCCCACAGCGTATCGCCGCCACAGGCTGGCAACTGTTTGGCGCTGAGCACTGCACCCAAGGCTGGCGTTGGCAGAAAGGTCACGTCGGTGTGCCAGACGGCATTGTCGCGGACATCGGTGACCGCGGTGTCCAGCACCAGTACCTGAGGGGTATCCGGCACGTTGGGATAGATCGGGTGAATGTGCAGGTCGCCAAAGCGGGCGGCGAAGCGCGCCTGCTGGGCGGGGTCGATGGGCTGGTCGCGGAAGAACAGCACCTGGTGGCGAAGCAAGGCGAGCTCGATGGCGTCGCGTTCGTCTTCACGGATATCGCGGCCAAGGTCCACGCCGCTGATCTGTGCGCCCAACGCCGGGCTGAGGGGAGTGATGGTCAGGCTCATGTCGATCTCTTCAAGGCAGGCGCCAACGTGGGCGCGCAAACGGTCGGGTTCAGTGGCTTTGCCCGTGCCAGGGCACTAGCCGACGTTGCAGGGCACGCAGGCTCATCTCCAATGCGAAAGCGATCAACGCGATCAGCAGAATGCCCAGCACCACCACATCGGTCACCAGAAACTGCGCGGCCGACTGCACCATGAAGCCAAGGCCACTGGTCGCGGCGATCAGTTCTGCAGCTACCAGCGTCGACCACCCCACGCCCAGGCCAATACGAATGCCCGTCAGGATGTCGGGTAGTGCACTGGGCAGGATCACATGAAGAATCAGTTGCGCCCTTGTTGCCCCCAATGACTGCGCTGCTCGCAGCTTGGCCGGGTCACTGTTGCGCACACCCGTGGCAGTGGCGATGGCGATGGGTGCGAAGATCGCCAGGTAGATCAGCAATACCTTCGACAGCTCGCCAATACCGCACCAGATGACGATCAGCGGCAGGTAGGCGAGCGGGGGAATCGGCCGGTAGAACTCGATCAACGGGTCGAAGATGCCGCGCGCTATGCGGCTATAGCCAATGGCGATCCCCACCGGAATAGCCGTGCATACGGCGGCCAGCAATGCTATGCCGATACGCCCCAGGCTTGCCCCGAGGTGCTGCCACAAGCTGGCCTCCATGTAGCCTTGGGCAAGCAATACCCAGGCTTTGGACGCGATGTCAGCCGGCGAGGGGAGGAACAGTGGCTCAACCCATCCAGCTGCCGTGACCAGCCACCAGGCCAGCAGCAGGCTGGCCAGGGTGAGTGCGCTGATCCAACGGGTGGACAACGTGCGTGAGCCATTGTGGGTCGGTGTTGATTGAACGGTGGGCTCACTGGCCGCTGGCAGGTCAAGGCTGCTCATGCGCGCTCCTGGGATCGACGGTGGGAAAAGACACGGGCCAGCACATGCTCGCGAGCCTCGATGAATCGCGGATCGGACTTGATCGCCCGCGCCGATTCTCCGTTGGCGTAACGCTGGCCGAAGTCCAGGTGAAGCCGCTCGACGATGCGCCCCGGGGTGGGTGCCAGCAATACCAGCTCGCTTGCGAGAAAGACGGCTTCTTCTATGTCATGCGTAATCAGGAAGACGGGTTTGGCGGTGCGCTGCCAGATATCCAGCAGCAACGTTTGCATGTGCTCGCGAGTGAATGCGTCCAGGGCACCGAACGGTTCATCCATCAACAGAACGCTGGGATCGGCTGCCAAGGCGCGGGCCAGGCCCACGCGCTGCTTCTGGCCGCCTGAAAGCTGCCAGATGCGTCGGTCTGCGAAGCCCTGAAGGTCAACCAGGGCAAGCATCTCGCGTGCCTTGGCTTCACGAGCCGCGCGTTGCACGCCGGCCAGTTCCAGGCCGAAGGCAACGTTGCCCAGCACGTTCTGCCAGGGCAGCAGGGCGTCATCCTGAAAGACCACGCCACGCTCGGCGCCGGGGCCCTGGACCGGAATACCGTCCAGCGTGATACGCCCCTCGCTGGGGGTGACGAACCCTGCGACCAGGTTCAGCAGCGACGTCTTGCCGCTACCCGAGGGCCCGAGCGCCACCAGTAATTGGCGCGGCCCGACGCTGAGGTTGATGTTGGCCAGCACCGGGCTTGCGGCGCCGGGGTACTGTGCGCTGACGCGCTCCAGTTCGAGCAAGGCCATGGCAGGCTCCTGTCGGTATCTGCAGGTTCAGTGGGGGAGGTAACGGGCACTGACGTAGGGGCTGTAATCCGGCAGGACGGCATCGACCTTGCCCTGCTGCTTGAGGAACCTGGCCGTGTCGGTCAATGCCTGTGTAGTAGGTGCACCCAGAGCGTTGGCCTGGTCAGCGGCCAGCGGGTAGACGTTGCCTTGCAGCAGCGCCGGGATGTCGGAAGCCTTGGCGCCGGACAGTTTGGCGAGCTTGGCGACATTGTCCTTGTCGGCCAGCCAGGCTTGCGGATCCTTGCGGTATTCGGCATAGGCATCCAGGGTGACTTGCGCGAATGCCTTGACCACGTCGGGATGCTTGGACGCAAAGTCCTTGCGGACGATCCAGGCGTCGAAGGTCGGGGCGCCGGCCTTGCCCAGCTCGCCTGAGGTGATCAGCACCTGGCCGGTTTCCTTGGCTACGCCCAGCGCAGGGTCCCAGACATAGGTGGCGTCGATGTCGCCGCGTTTCCAGGCTGCAATGATGGCAGGCGGGGCCAGGTTCAGGATCTGCACCTTCGAGGGGTCGATATTCCAGTGCTTGAGCGCTGCCAGCAGGCTGTAGTGCCCGGTGGACACGAATGGGACGGCAACCTTCTTGCCCACGAGGTCTTGGGGTGTCTTGATGTCATCGCGCACGACCAGCGCCTCGCCGGCCCCGATCTGCGTAGCGATCAGGAACGTCTCGATCGGCAACTTGCGGGTAGCGGCGGCAGCCAGCGGGCTGGAACCGAGGTAACCGATCTGGACATCACCGCTGGCAACTGCGGTGATCACATCGGCGCCGTTATCGAATTTGCGCCAGTCGATGCTGGCTTTGGTTGCCGCCTCGTAGTCGCCGTCGACTTGAGCCACCTTGGCGGGGTCGACGGTCGTCTGATAGGCCACCGTGACGCCTGATGCCTGAGCTATCAAGCTTGCGCCGGCGAGCGCCAGTGTACTGAAAATTCGCAGTGTGCGATGCGGAATCATGGGAGAGTTCTCGTCAGGCCAAGGATGCATGTGATAAGGCTAATTGATCTAAAAAATTAAATATAAATAACTTTTTAGAATTAGCTTAGCGCTCAGTTCATGCCCCCCGTCGCCGATTGACATCGCGCAATGGCAAAGTCAGACGACGCTGCTAGGCTCAGCCTCCCGATAGATCGAATTGGAATGAGGTTATGAGCAAACGATTGCAAATAGCTCCGGGTTATGAAAAACCATTTCGCTACAACAAAATGCAGTAATGGTTCCTTACATATTCCTTAAAAGTCTTACCGATTCACAAAACAGTCATTTTGGATTTATAGGATTGTCATTATCCTGTAGCGCAGGTTGGCGCCTTAGACCAAAGTCGCGAAACGTTTAGAAATGATTGACTAAATGGTCACGCTTTGGGACTAAATCGCCCATCCACGGTGAGCAGGGCAAAGACCCCGCCGCCAGAGATACACAAAAATTAGAACGTAGAGGAGCAAAGCATGTACAAGTCCAGCCTGGCCATGGCCGTGGCACTGGGTGTTCTCGCCCAACAAGCAGGTGCTGCCGGTTTCGTCGAAGACAGTAAACTGTCGGTCAGCTCGCGTACCATGTACTTCAATGGCGACAACCGTGATGGTGGCGCTGACAACCGTGAATCGGGTCAAGGCTTCAAACTGGACTACCTGTCCGGTTTCACCCAGGGTACCGTTGGTTTCGGTGTAGACGCCCAGGCACTGTGGGGCATCCACCTTGACGGCGGCCGTGGCAAACACCCTGACAACAGCAGCTTCTTCCCGAGCGATTCCGACGGTTCTGCCGTCAGCCAGTGGGCGCGTCTGGGTGCTAATGCCAAGGCCAAGTTCTCCAAGACTGAAGTCCACTACGGTAGCGCCCTGGCACCGAACCTGCCGATTCTGGTATCCAACGACGGCCGTCTGCTGCCGCAGACCTTCGAAGGTGGCACCATCCAGTCGAAAGAAATCGACAACCTGACCATCAACGCGGGTCAGCTGTCTCACGCCATGGGCCGTGCCTCGAGCAACCGTACCGGCCTGTCGGTCAACGGTGCCTTCCGTGACAGCAACAAGTTCCGTTATGGCGGCCTGGACTACAAGCTCACCCCAGACCTGACCCTGCAGTACTACTACTCGAACCTGGAAGACTTCTACAAGCAGCACTTCCTGGGTGCTACCCACGTCTTCAAGATCGCCGACGACCAGTCCTTCAAGACCGACCTGCGCTACTTCAACAGCAGCAGCGACGGCCGCAACGGCGACTCGGGCTACACCTTCAACAACAACGGCGGCTTTGCCAAGACGCCTGGCGAGGTCGACAACAAGACCTGGTCCGCGATGTTCACCTACACCTTGGGTGGCCACTCGCTCATGCTCGGCCACCAGCGCGTCAACGACGATGGCGGCTTCGTCTGGTTGAACCAGGGCAGCGTGCGCAAGGACGGTTCGCGTTCCTCGCTCGAAGGCGCAGGCGGCGCCAGCTTCTACCTGTTCACCGACAGCATGATCAACCAGTTCGCCAAGGCCGGTGAGAACACCACCTTCGGTCAATACGCCTATGACTTCGCACGCCTTGGCGTACCGGGCCTGAAGGCCTCGGTGTCCTACCTCAAGGGTGAAGACGGCAAGAACGCCAACGGCAACGGCCACTTCAGCGAATGGGAACGTGACGCCCGGATCGACTACGTCATTCAGGACGGCACCCTCAAAGGCCTGGGCGCCAGCCTGCGTCACGGTGTCTACCGTGGCACCGGCGCAAGCTCGCTGGCCGATCAGGACCAGACCCGCTTCATCGTGAACTACACTTACAACTTCCTGTAAGCCGTAGACGCGTAAAAAGCCTCGCTTGATGCGAGGCTTTTTTATGACTGAAATTTGATATTCCGTATAAGAATTAATAAAGCGTTATTTATTCTTTTTATGAAAATTAAAGTTCAGGCACATTGATCCCACAGGCACCCCAGCACAGGAGCTGCAACCCATGAGCCTCAAACTCGGCGATATCGCCCCGGACTTTGAACAGGATTCCAGCGAAGGCCGGATCCGCTTTCATGAATGGCTGGGTGACAGTTGGGGTGTGCTGTTCTCGCATCCTGCCGACTTCACCCCGGTGTGCACCACCGAACTGGGGCTCACGGCCAAGCTCAAGGATGACTTCGCCAGGCGCGGGGTCAAGGCCATTGCACTGTCGGTAGACCCAGTCGATTCACACCACCGCTGGATCGACGACATCAACGAAACGCAGCAGACCGTGGTCAACTTTCCGATCATCGCCGACGCTGACCGCAAGGTGTCCGACCTGTACGACCTGATTCACCCCAACGCCAGCGACACCCTCACCGTACGCTCGCTGTTCGTCATTGACCCCAACAAGAAGGTTCGCCTGACGATTACCTACCCCGCCAGTACCGGGCGAAACTTCAACGAAATCTTGCGCGTGATCGACTCGCTGCAACTGACCGACACCCACAAGGTCGCTACGCCAGGCAACTGGCAAGATGGCGATGACGTGGTGATCGTGTCCTCGCTCAAGAACGAAGAAGAGATTCGACAACGATTCCCCAAAGGTTATAAGGCGGTCAAACCCTATCTGCGGCTGACGCCTCAACCCAACCGAGAGTGAATACTTCGTCGCATTGCTCTTAGCCAAGCAGGGATTTTGGGGCCGTTTCGACGGCCCTTTTTTTGCCTGCAGGAACCCTGACTTTGCCATTCCTACATTGCCTGCAGAGCGGTGCTGGCACGCAAACGAAAGCCACCTGGTTCGCTCAGTGGACTTAGGCGTGCATTGCGACGTACCTATATCGTTTTTAATTCAAAAAAAGAATAACCAAATAAATAAATATGATTTCTAGATATATGAGCTTAGCTGTTACTGTCGTTTCACCGTAACCCAAGGAAGCGCTGCAATGCTGGTCGTATCAATCGGTGGTAGCCCAAGTCCCCGTTCACGCTCAGGCGTGCTGCTGGAACGTTCGCGGCAATGGCTTGAGCACCGTGGCGTCGAAGTCGTCACTTTGCAGGTGCGCGACTTTCCTGCCGAAGACCTGCTGCATGCCCGTTTCGACAGCCCTCATGTGCAGCATTTCCAGCAGTTGGTGGCCCAGGCTGACGGCCTGATCGTTGCCACGCCGGTGTACAAGGCCTCATTTGCCGGCGCGCTCAAGACGCTACTCGACCTGCTGCCAGAACGTGCTCTGGCGAATCGGGTCGTGCTGCCCATCGCAACCGGCGGCAGCATCGCGCACATGCTGGCAGTGGATTACGCACTCAAGCCTGTGCTGTCGGCCCTCAAGGCGCAAGAAACCCTGCAAGGGATCTTCGCCGACGACAGCCAGATTGCCTATGCCGAAGGGAGCAAGCCGGCCCAGCTGACGCCTGCCCTCGAAGCGCGGCTGCACGATTCGCTGGAAACCTTCCACCTGGCCTTGGCCAGGCGCCCGCGCCCGGTAGCGCCGGGTGTACTCAATGATCGCCTGATCAGCGCTCGCTGGAGCATCTGACCCGGCAAAACCCGCTGTATCACCTTACTCGCCCGCCAACGAGGCAAGCAGGTGCAACCCGAACCCCATCGCACAGGAGAGCGCCATGCGCACAGTCTTCTTGCGTCGTGGTCTGGTCGCCCTGTTTGCGGCGGCTGTGTCCCTCGGCGCCATCACCCAGGCACAGGCTGAAACCCTGCGCATCGGTTATCAGAAATACGGCACCCTGGTGCTGCTCAAGGCCAAGGGCACGCTGGAAAAGCGCCTGGCTGAGCAGGGCGTGCAGGTGCAGTGGACGGAGTTTCCTGGCGGGCCGCAATTGCTCGAAGGACTCAACGTGGGTTCCGTCGATTTTGGCGTGACCGGCGAAACGCCTCCAGTGTTCGCACAAGCCGCCGGGGCCGACTTGCTCTACGTGGCCTACGAGCCACCAGCGCCCCACAGCGAAGCCATCCTGGTGCCCAAGGACTCCCCGATCCAGTCGGTACAAGCGCTCAAGGGCAAGAAGGTTGCGCTCAACAAAGGCTCCAACGTGCATTACCTGCTCGTGCGTGCACTCGAAGATGCCGGCCTGAAATACACCGATATTCAACCGGTCTACCTGCCGCCGGCCGATGCGCGCGCAGCGTTCGAGCGTGGCAGCGTGGATGCCTGGGTCATCTGGGACCCGTACCAGGCGGCCGCCGAACAGCAGTTGCAGGCCCGCACCCTGCGCGACGGCCAGGGTCTGGTCGATAACCACCAGTTCTACCTGGCAACGCGCAACTACGCGAACCAGCACCCGGCAGTGATCAATACCGTCATCGAGCAGGTGCGTGCGGTGGGTGAATGGTCCCAGGCCAACCCGCAGGACGTGACCGAGCAAGTCGCCGCGCTGCTTGGGCTGGCGCCGGATATCACCTTGACCTCCATCAAGCGTCAGGGCTACGGCGCAGCGCCCCTGACCCCGGAAGTCGTCGCCGCCCAGCAGAAAATCGCAGACACCTTCCAGACGCTCAGGCTCATACCCAAGCCGCTGCGCATCAAGGATGTGATCTGGACACCCCCGGCCAAGGTCGCCAGTGCGCCTTGATTGATTTGCCGTGCCGGGGCATGCCCCGGCGCTGTTACCCCTTAGGAGACAACTCCAATGAGCCTCAACATCTTCTGGTTTCTCCCTACTCACGGTGATGGCAAGTACCTGGGTACTGCCCAAGGCGCTCGAGCAGTGGACCATGGCTACCTGCAGCAGATTGCCCAAGCCGCCGACCGGCTAGGGTTCGGCGGTGTGCTGATACCTACCGGGCGTTCCTGCGAGGACTCCTGGCTGGTGGCTGCCTCCCTCATACCTGTCACCGAGCGGCTGAAGTTTCTGGTTGCCCTGCGCCCAGGGATCATCTCGCCGACGGTCGCCGCCCGGCAGGCTGCCACGCTCGATCGCCTGTCCAATGGCCGGGCGCTGTTCAACCTGGTGACCGGTGGCGATCCGGATGAGTTGGCCGGTGACGGTCTGCACCTCGATCACCAGGAACGCTACGAAGCGTCGGTGGAATTCACCCGTATCTGGCGCAAGGTGCTGGAGGGGGAGGAGGTCGATTACGACGGCAAACACATTCAGGTCAAAGGCGCCAAGCTGCTGTACCCGCCTATCCAGCAGCCTCGCCCGCCGCTGTATTTCGGTGGCTCGTCCGAAGCAGCCCAGGACCTGGCTGCAGAACAGGTGGAGCTGTACCTGACCTGGGGCGAACCGCCCAGCGCAGTGGCTGAAAAGATCGCCCAGGTGCGCGCAAAAGCAGCTGCCCAGGGGCGCCAAGTCCGCTTCGGCATACGGCTTCATGTGATTGTGCGTGAAACCAATGCGCAGGCATGGGCAGCGGCTGAACAGCTGATCTCTCACCTGGACGACGACACCATTGCCCGCGCCCAGGCTTCGCTCGCCCGTTTCGACTCGGTGGGGCAGCGGCGCATGGCGGCATTGCACAATGGCCGCCGCGACAAGTTGGAGGTCAGCCCCAACCTGTGGGCCGGGGTAGGTCTGGTTCGCGGCGGTGCAGGCACGGCGCTGGTGGGCGATGGTCCGACTGTCGCGGCGCGGGTCAAGGAATATGCAGACCTAGGCATCGACACTTTCATTTTTTCCGGTTACCCGCACCTCGAAGAGTCATACCGTGTGGCCGAGCTGCTGTTCCCGCATCTGGACGTACAACGGCCCCAGCCTGCGGCCAGCGGCGGTTACGTAAGCCCGTTCGGCGAGATGGTCGCCAACGACATCCTGCCCAAGTCCGTGGCCCAACGATGAGGGGCAGTGTATGCGTCTGAACACTTCGAGTACCGTGATCGAGCGCCTGGCGCCGTGGGCGCTGCCGGTGCTGCTGTTGGCCGCGTGGCAGTTGGCGGTCAGCGCGGGCTGGCTGTCGACTCGCATCCTGCCGGCCCCCAGCGCCGTGCTGGCAGCTGGCGTGGACCTGGTGCGCAGCGGGGAGATCTGGACGCACCTGGCCATCAGTGGCTGGCGTGCCGGGCTGGGCTTCGTGATCGGTGGCAGCATCGGTCTGGTGCTGGGCTTCATCACCGGGTTGTCCAACTGGGGCGAGCGTCTGCTCGACAGTTCGGTCCAGATGATTCGTAACGTGCCGCATCTGGCGCTGATTCCGCTGGTGATCCTGTGGTTTGGCATCGACGAGTCGGCAAAGATCTTTCTGGTTGCGCTGGGCACGCTCTTTCCCATCTACCTGAATACCTATCACGGGATTCGCAACGTCGACCCCGCACTGGTGGAGATGGCACGCAGTTACGGGCTTTCGGGCTTCAGCCTGTTCCGCCAGGTGATCCTGCCGGGCGCTTTGCCTTCGATCCTGGTGGGTGTGCGCTTCGCGCTGGGTTTCATGTGGCTGACCTTGATCGTTGCTGAAACCATTTCTGCCAACGCGGGCATTGGCTACTTGGCCATGAATGCTCGGGAGTTCCTGCAGACCGACGTGGTGGTGCTTGCCATCGTGCTGTATGCCGTGCTCGGCAAGCTGGCCGACTTGGCAGCCCGTGGCCTGGAACGCGTGTGGCTGCGCTGGCATCCGGCTTATCAAGTGGCCAAGAAGGAGGGCGCATGACTGTGCTCAAGGAACAACCGCCACACCTGCTGCGTGGCATTCCGCTGGCCTCCAACGGCCTGCGCAAAACCTTTGGCCAGCGCGAAGTGTTGAAGGGCATCGACCTGCACATTCCAGCCGGCCAGTTCGTTGCCATTGTTGGCCGCAGCGGCTGCGGTAAAAGCACCCTGCTGCGGCTGCTGGCCGGGCTCGACCAGCCTACGGCCGGGCAGTTGCTGGCCGGTGCTGCGCCGCTGGAAGAGGCCCGTGAAGAAACTCGGTTGATGTTTCAGGACGCACGCCTGCTGCCGTGGAAGAAGGTGATCGACAACGTTGGCCTGGGCCTGTCTGGCGACTGGCGCCCACGTGCGCTGGAAGCGCTGGAGGCGGTTGGCCTAGCTGACCGCGCCAATGAATGGCCGGCAGCCCTTTCGGGTGGCCAGAAGCAACGCGTGGCCTTGGCCCGTGCCCTGATTCACCAGCCGCGCCTGCTGCTGCTGGATGAGCCGTTAGGTGCACTGGATGCATTGACCCGTATCGAAATGCAGCAATTGATCGAACGCCTGTGGGGGCAGCATGGCTTCACTGTGCTGCTGGTTACCCACGATGTCAGCGAGGCGGTTGCCGTGGCTGACCGGGTGATCCTGATCGAGGACGGCGAAGTCGGGCTCGACCTCACGGTCGACCTGGCCCGGCCCAGGGCACGTGGTTCGCACCGTCTGGCCGCCCTGGAAAGCGAAGTGCTCAACCGTGTTCTGTCAGCCCCGGGCACTGCGCCCGAGCCGGACCCTGTAGCCCCTCTGCCCACGCAGTTGCGTTGGGCGCACTGAATCCCAGAAGCCATAGAGAAGGAATCACATCATGACGATCAAAGCCATCAACGTCCGCAACCAGTTCAAAGGCACCGTGAAAGAAATCCTCGAAGGCCCGGTGTTGTCGGAGATCGACGTGCAGACCGCCTCGGGTATCGTGACCTCGGTAATCACTACCCGCTCTGTGCGGGAGCTGGAATTGCAAGTGGGTAGCGAGGTAATCGCCTTCGTGAAGTCCACGGAGGTCTCCATCGCCAAGCTGTGATGAAGCACGGGGGGCCGCCTTGCGGTCCCTCGCCGGCGGCTTGAAGCCAAGGCGGCTCAGTGCGAGCGCTTGACCAGAAAAGGTGGCAGGTACAGGCCCAGGTAGGCCTCGAACACCCGCTTGCCCTCCTCAGCCATGCGCGGGGTGATTGCCTCGTGCAACTGCATCGACCGGGCATACACCCGATCGCTCAACTCCATGGCCAGGGTGAACACGTCCACGTCGACAGGCATCACCGGCAAGTGGAAATGCTGGTCGAACAGCCTGTGCATCAAGGCGCCCAGCTCCAGGTCGTGCTGCCGGTCTGCCTGCATGACCTCGCTCAGCCCATGCTGCGCCAGGATCAGTTGGCGCGCAGCGGCATCGTCCTTGTAGATATCCAGCATGCGTTGCTCGATCAACCGCGACAACGTCTGCCAACTGGTCAGCGTGCTGCTGTCGATCGGGGCGCCAAGCGCCTCGCGAAACGCCCTGTGCACGTCGGCAGTGAGCGCTTCGAGCAGCGCTGGCACGCTGGCGAAGAAGTGGTAGACCGAGGATGGCGGGATCTGCGCGTGCTCGGCCACGCTGTAGATCGATAGGGCAGCCACCCCACCCTGCGCAAGAAGCTCGCGGGCAGCGGCCAGGATCGCTTCGATCCTGGCCTGGCTGCTGGCGCGCGGTTTGCGCGCAGAGGTGCTACGGGTCATCAGTTGCTGATAGCCAGGATACTGGCCTGGTAGGCGCCCACGAACGTATCGAAATCGCCCACTTCTTCCTGCTCCAGTTGCGACTGTTTGGCCAGAGACTCGCGTGCCAGCGTTTCGAACGCCTGCTGCTGGTCGACGCTCAGGGGCTGCTCGCGGAAGGTTTCGGCGTGGACGCGGCTTTGGCGCAGCGAAAACTCGATGAAGCTTTCGTCGTGCTCGGTCATGCGTGCCAACACCTGGGCCGAGGGGGTCAGCTCTGGGTCGTCGACTTTCGCCTGCTGGGCTTCCAGGGCCTTGGCGTGATCATCCCCGCCCTGAGCCTGGTCGAGCAGGGCGGCCAGTTGGCCGATCTGTCCGATCAATTCGCTGGCCCACTCCTGCAACGCTACAGGCTGGCCATTGCGTTGCAGCTCCAGGCCTGGACGACGGCCTTCCTTGACCACACTCAGGAAGTTGCCAGTGCACTGGGTGCACTCGCTGCTCGTGAGCTGCGGGCTGTCATCCAGGGCGCAGAACAGCAGAAACGCATTGAGGAAGCGGGCTTCGGTCAGGTCGATGCCTACCGGCAGAAACGGGTTGATGTCCAGGCAACGTACCTCCACATACTGCACGCCGCGAGCAGTGAGCGCCTGGATCGGGCGTTCGCCGGTGTAGGTCACTCGCTTGGGGCGGATGTTGGAGTAGTACTCGTTCTCGATTTGCAGAATATTGGTATTCAACTGCACCCACTCGCCGTCGACATGGGTACCAACCTCGACATAGGGCGGGTAAGGCGTGCCTACCGCCTTGCGCAGGCTGTCGGTATAGCTGGCCAGGTTGTTGTAGCAGGGCGTGAGGCCTGCCTGGGCATTGCTCTGGTAACCCAGGTCGCTCATGCGCAAGCTGGTGGCGTAGGGCAGGTACAGGGTTTCGCCATCGAGCTCTTCGAGCTGATGGGCGCGGCCACGCAGGAAGCCCTTGTCCAAAGCGGGTGACGCGCCGAACAGGTACATCAACAGCCAGCTGTAACGACGGAAATTGCGGATCAGTGCAATGTACGCCGCCGACTGGTAATCGCGTTCGTTCTCGGTACTGCCTTCGGCTTGCCGCAGCAGCGGCCACAGGGCTTCGGGCAGCGAGAAGTTGTAATGGATGCCGGCGATGCACTGCATGGTGCGGCCGTAGCGCAAGGCCAGGCCCTTGCGGTAAACGTGCTTGAGCTTGCCGATGTTCGACGTGCCGTACTCGGCTATCGGGATGTCTTCCTCGGCCGGCAGCGAACATGGCATCGACGGGCTCCAGAGGTACTCGTCGCTCAGCTTGGTGTAGACGAACCGGTGGATCTGCTCGAGGTTTTCCAGCACTGCAGCAGCGTCGGGCAGCGCCGGGGTGATGAATTCCAGCAGCGATTCGGAATAATCGGTGGTTATCTGTTCGTTGGTCAGTGCTGCGCCCAGTGCTTCGGGGTGTGGCGTCTGGGCCAGGCGGCCATGATCTGTCACGCGCAGGCATTCGCGCTCAATGCCGTGCAGGCACTGCTTGAGCAGGGGTAGATTGGCGCCGAGCAGGCTCAGGCGGCGGTTGAGGAGTGTGCTCAAGATGTATTCCTTCACGCGTCAGTCGCCCCAATATGGGGGTAGAGATGACGGTCTACAAGGGTAGGGGGAAAGGAACGGGCGTTGTCGCCTGGTTTACCGCGGCCCCAGCAGTGCGCGCGCACTGCTGAAGGTACCGCAGATAGTGCTTTGTGAGCTAGAGAACGACGAAGGTTCCTTGCGCCTTGGCCACGAGCTTGTCGCCCTGGACTACGTCAGCGTCGACCACCAGAGTGCGCCGCCCTGCGTGCAGCACCCGAGCGGTGCACAGGACCTCGCCGTCGCTGACGGCGCGCAGGTAGTTGATCTTGCATTCGAGCGTGACGCTTTGCTGGTCGAAGCCGTGACTGGACGAGCAGGCCAACCCCATGGCGATATCCACCAGGCTGAAGATCGCCCCGCCGTGAAGCTTCTGGCCGCGATTGCGCAAGTGCGGCTCTACCGCCAGGCTCACCTGGGCAACGCCTGATTCCAGGGCTTGCAGGCTGCAGCCCAGCAGTTGGCTGAAGGCGCTTTGCACGTACGCTTGCGGGACGTCCATCATTTTTTCTTCAACTGCTTGGCGTTGGCGAACAAGGCCGCCATGGCGTTGTTGGCCGGCGCCGCAGTGGCGGTCTCGCGCTGACGTGGGGCCGGCTGCCGTCGGCCACCGCCCTGGCCACGGCCGCCGCCACGGTTGCCTTCGACCTTTTCACCGGGTGTGTCGCTCATGCGCATGGACAAGCCCACACGCTTGCGCGGGATGTCCACTTCCATGACCTTGACCTTGACCACATCGCCGGCCTTGACCGCTTCGCGCGGGTCCTTGACGAACTTCTCCGACAGCGCCGAGATGTGTACCAGGCCATCCTGATGCACGCCGATGTCGACGAAGGCCCCGAAGTTGGTGACGTTGGTCACCACCCCTTCCAGGATCATCCCGGGCTCCAGGTCCTTGAGGTCCTCCACACCGTCCTGGAAGGTGGCCGTTTTGAACTCCGGGCGCGGGTCGCGGCCAGGCTTGTCCAGTTCCTGGAGGATGTCGGTCACCGTCGGCAGGCCGAAGGTTTCGTCGGTGAACTTCTTCGGGTCCAGACGCTTGAGGAAGCTGCTGTCTCCGATCAGCGAGCGGATATCGCGGTCGGTTCCGGCGGCGATGCGCTGTACCAGCGGGTAGGCTTCGGGGTGAACGGCAGAGGCGTCCAGCGGGTTGTCACCGTTCATCACGCGCAAAAAGCCTGCGGCCTGTTCGAAGGTCTTTTCACCCAGACGGCTGACCTTCTTCAACGCGGCGCGGGTGGCGAACGGGCCATTGGCATCGCGGTGGGCAACGATGTTCTGTGCCAGCGTCGTGTTCAGGCCCGAAATGCGCGTGAGCAGGGCGACCGAAGCGGTGTTCACGTCCACGCCAACGGCGTTCACGCAATCCTCGACCACGGCGTCCAGGCCGCGTGCCAGTTTCACTTGCGACACGTCGTGCTGGTACTGGCCGACACCGATGGATTTAGGGTCGATCTTGACCAGTTCGGCCAGTGGGTCCTGCAGGCGCCGTGCAATCGAAACTGCGCCACGGATCGACACATCCAAGTCGGGGAATTCGCGGGCCGCCAGCTCCGATGCCGAGTACACCGAGGCGCCGGCTTCGGAGACCATCACCTTGGTGATCTTCAGGGCAGGGTACTGCTTGACCAGGTCGGCCACCAGCTTGTCGCTCTCGCGGCTGGCGGTGCCATTGCCGATGGCGATGAGCTCGACCGAATGCTTGGCGCACAGCGCAGCCATTACCGAGAGCGTACGGTCCCATTCGTTTCTGGGCGCATGGGGATACACGGTGGTGTAGTCCAGCAGTTTGCCGGTGGCATCGACCACTGCGATCTTGCAGCCTGTGCGCAGGCCAGGGTCGAAGCCCAGCGTGGCACGTGGGCCAGCCGGTGCGGCAAGCAGCAGGTCATGCAGGTTGTGGGCGAAGACGTTGATCGCCTCACCCTCGGCGTTGTCGCGCAGTTCGCCGAACAGGTCGGTTTCCAGGTGGGTATAGAGCTTGACCTTCCAGGTCCAGCGCACCACCTCGCCCAGCCATTTGTCAGCCGCGCGGCCGCGGTTCTCGATACCGACGTGCTCGCCGATCATCAGCTCGCAGGGGTGCAGCGTCCCTGGCAACTCTTCGCCCACTTTCAGCGAGGCGCTGAGCACGCCTTCGTTGCGACCGCGGAAGATCGCCAGCGCACGGTGCGACGGCGCGCTGCGCAGCAGCTCGTCATGGGCGAAGTAGTCGCGGAACTTGGCGCCTTCTTCTTCCTTGCCGGGCACCACGCGCGCACTGAGCACCGCTTCCTGCTTGAGGAAACTGCGCAACTTGTCGAGCAGGGCTGCGTCTTCGGCGAAACGCTCCATGAGGATGTACTTGGCGCCGTCCAGCGCGGCCTTGACGTCTGCCACGCCCTTGTCGGCGCTGACGAAACGGGCCGCCTCGCTTTCCGGGGCCAGGGAAGGATCAGCGAACAGGCTATCGGCCAGTTCGCCCAGGCCGGCTTCCAGGGCGATCTGGCCCTTGGTGCGGCGCTTTTGCTTGTAGGGCAGGTAAAGGTCTTCGAGGCGGGTCTTGGTGTCGGCCAGCTTGATCTCGCGAGCCAGTTCCGGCGTCAGCTTGCCTTGCTCCTCGATGCTGGCGAGGATGCTGATGCGGCGCTCGTCGAGCTCGCGCAGGTAACGCAGGCGCTCTTCCAGATGGCGCAGCTGGGTGTCGTCCAGGCTGCCGGTCACCTCTTTGCGGTAACGGGCGATGAAAGGCACGGTAGAGCCTTCGTCCAACAGGCCCACGGCCGCCTCGACCTGTTGTGGGCGTACGCCCAGTTCCTCGGCGATACGGCTGTTGATGCTGTCCATGTAAACCACCTGACGTTCTTGAATACGGAGTCGCCGGTGGGCCTTTCGCCCGGCGGCGCTGGATGAAAGCGGCGCATTATACCCATCGCAAACGGCTTGCGGTGATGGCCTGGCGCCAGTTGGAAGTGGCGTCCCGGGAAAAATCTGCTAACAATGCTCACGGCACGCGTTGCAGCGGCTACGCCATAATGCGCAGCGATACCAGAGGAGTAATTCATGACCGGCACGCCAACTACCGCTGAAGGTGAAAAAATTCTGATCGTCGATGACGATCCAGGGCTCAGCAGCCTGCTCGAACGTTTCTTCACCAGCAAGGGTTATCGTGCCCGAGCGGTCCCCAACACCGAGCAGATGGACCGCCTGCTACAGCGTGAAGTGTTCAACCTGGTGGTGCTCGACCTCATGCTGCCGGGCGAAGACGGCTTGTCCGCCTGCAGGCGGCTGCGACAGCACAACAACCAGATCCCTATCATCATGCTCACGGCCAAGGGTGACGAGCTCAGCCGCATCAAGGGCCTGGAACTGGGCGCCGACGACTACCTCGGCAAGCCGTTCAACCCTGACGAGCTGATGGCCAGGGTCAAGGCCGTGCTGCGCCGTCAGGCGCCTTCCGTACCCGGAGCGCCAGGCAGCGAAGACGAGTCGGTCACGTTCGGCGACTACGAGCTGTCGCTGGCAACCCGCGAACTCAAGCGTGGCGAAGAAGTGCACATGCTCACCACCGGTGAGTTCGCCGTGCTCAAGGCGCTGGTCATGCATGCGCGCGAGCCGCTGACCCGCGACAAGCTCATGAACCTGGCACGCGGGCGTGAGTGGGATGCGCTGGAGCGCTCCATCGACGTACAGATTTCGCGCCTGCGTCGCATGATCGAGCCAGACCCGTCCAAACCGCGCTATATCCAGACGGTGTGGGGTGTGGGTTATGTGTTCGTACCGGATGGAAACGCCGGCAAATGACACTGCTCACTAGATGAAGACGCCGTTGTGGTTCCCGCAGAGTTTCTTCGCGCGCACCCTGTGGCTGGTGCTGATCGTCGTCCTGTTCTCCAAGGCGTTGACCCTGGTCTACCTGCTGATGAACGAGGACGTGCTGGTCGACCGCCAATACAGCCATGGCGTGGCACTGACCCTGCGCGCCTATTGGGCCGCGGATGAAGAAAACCGCGACCAGATCGCCGAAGCGGCCGGCCTGATCCGGGTGACCGGTGCAGGCGTGCCCGAGGGTGAGCAGCATTGGCCTTACAGCGAAATCTATCAACGGCAGATGCAGGCCGAGCTCGGCGAGGACACCGAGGTTCGACTGCGTATTCACGCCCCGCCTGCCTTGTGGGTCAACGCACCCAGCCTGGGCCCGGGGTGGTTGAAGGTCCCGCTGTACCCACATCCGCTGCGCGGGCAGAAAATCTGGAACGTATTGGGCTGGTTCCTCGCCATCGGCCTGCTGTCCACTGCCTCGGCATGGATTTTCGTGCGTCAGTTGAACCAGCCGCTCAAGCGCTTGGTATTTGCGGCGCGCCAGCTCGGTCAGGGGCGCAGTGTGCGCTTGCCGGTCAGTGATACGCCCAGTGAAATGACCGAGGTGTACAAGGCATTCAATCAGATGGCTGAAGATGTGGAGCAGGCCGGGCGCGAGCGTGAACTGATGCTGGCCGGAGTATCCCACGACTTGCGCACGCCGCTGACCCGGTTGCGGCTGTCATTGTCCTTGCTGGGCAGCGACAGTGAGCTTAGCGACGACATGGTGCGCGACATCGAAGACATGGACGCCATCCTCGACCAGTTCCTGGCGTTCATCCGCGACGGGCGTGACGAGCCCCTGGAAGAAGTCGATCTGGGGGCCTTGGTGCGCGAAGTGGTCGCTCCGTACAACCAGCCCGAAGAGCGTGTTCGCCTGTGCCTGGAGCCCATACCGCCCTTTCCGCTGCGCCGGGTATCGCTCAAGCGCATGCTGGGCAACCTGATTGGCAATGCCCTGCACCATGCGGGCAAGGGGGTCGAGGTCGCCGCTTATGTATCCGGGGATGAAAGTGCCCCGTATGTGGTGCTCAGCGTACTCGACCGGGGGGCGGGTATCGACGAATCCGAGCTCGAGACCATTTTCAACCCGTTCATTCGTGGTGATCGTGCCCGAGGCGGCAAGGGCACCGGGTTGGGCCTTGCCATCGTCAAGCGAATCGCTGCGCAGCATGGCGGCAATGTCGAATTGCGCAATCGCTCGGGAGGCGGTATCGAAGCGCGGGTAAGGCTACCCCTGGGGTTGTTGTTGCCGCGCAACGCAGTCTGATTGGGCGCCTAACCCGGGCTGCTTCCACGGTGCGTCAGCCCCCGTGGAAGCCGATTGACCGGCAAGTGTCCAGTAAGCTGAGTCAGCCTTTGCCCTTGGTTCGGGTCTGGTTGGGGCCGCCGTTCTTCTCCAGGTGTTCGAAGATCATGCCGGCTACGTCCTTGCCGGTAGTCACCTCGATACCTTCCAAGCCAGGTGACGAGTTCACCTCCATCACCAGTGGCCCATGGTTGGAGCGCAGGATATCGACCCCCGCCACGCTCAAGCCCATGACCTTGGCCGCACGGATGGCCGTCATGCGCTCTTCGGGGGTGATCTTGATCAGGCTGGCAACTCCACCCCGGTGCAGGTTGGAGCGAAACTCGCCCGGCTTGGCCTGACGTTTCATCGAGGCGATCACCTTGTCGCCCACCACGAAGCAGCGGATGTCAGCGCCCCCGGCTTCCTTGATGTACTCCTGCACCATGATGTTCTGCTTGAGCCCCATGAAGGCTTCGATCACCGATTCGGCCGCCTTGGTGGTTTCGCACAACACCACGCCAATGCCTTGTGTGCCTTCGAGCACCTTGATGACCAGCGGGGCGCCATGGACCATCTGGATCAGGTCCGGAATGTCATCGGGCGAATGGGCGAAGCCGGTAACCGGCAGGCCAATGCCGCGCCGCGACAGCAGTTGCAGCGAGCGCAACTTGTCTCGGGACCGTGCGATGGCGACCGATTCATTGAGCGGGTACACCCCCATCATTTCGAACTGGCGCAGCACCGCGCAGCCATAGAATGTGACGGAGGCACCGATACGCGGGATGACTGCATCGAACCCTTCCAGTGGCTTGCCGCGGTAGTGAATCTGCGGCTTGTGGCTGGCGATGTTCATATAGGCCCGCAGGGTATCGATCACCACCATCTCATGGCCACGCTGGGTACCGGCTTCGACCAGGCGGCGGGTGGAATACAGACGCGGATTACGCGAAAGCACAGCGATCTTCATGCAGCACCTGTCAAGGTAGTGTGGGTGGCCGGAAAGGCCGGTTTGTCTTGTACGTACTTCAGGCCCGGATTGACGACCAGTTGGCCGTGAATCAGCGCCTTGGAACCCAGCAACAGGCGGTAACGCATGCTCTTGCGGCAAGCCAGGGTAAATTCCACTGCCCATACCCTGTCACCCAGCGCCAATGTGGTGCGAATGACATAGCGGGTTTGGGCATGGCCATTGGAGCTTCGGATGGTTTTCATGCTCACCAGCGGCGCCTCGCAGCGGCGGTGACGCAATTGCACGATCGAACCCAGGTGCGCAGTGAATCGGACCCACGGCTGGCCATTGCGTTCGAAAGGTTCTATCTCGGTGGCATGCAGGCTGGAGGTGCTGGCGCCGGTGTCGATCTTGGCGCGCAGCCCTGCCACACCAAGCTCGGGCAAGGCTACCCATTCCCTCAAGCCGATTACAGTCAGATGGTCAAATGTCTTCACGAAACGCACCCAGCGGATGAGAGAGTGAACTGTAAGCATGGCGGGGAATTTTTGCATCCGATGCTTACGGTAGTACAGTTCCTTCAAGCACGGAATTCGAGGTAACGGGATGGCACAGAAAGTCGAAGATGACGACAAGGTACGCTTGGACAAATGGCTATGGGCGGCGCGTTTTTACAAGACACGCGCACTGGCCAAGGCAGCCATCGAAAGCGGCAAGGTGCATTGCCGTGGTGAACGGTGCAAGCCGGGCAAGGAACCGCGGGTAGGCGATGAATTCGTCCTGCGCACCGGTTTCGACGAGCGCACCGTGGTGGTAAAGGCGCTATCGACCGTTCGCCGAGGGGCACCGGAGGCGCAGGCCTTGTATGCAGAAACCGAAGAAAGCGTGCGGCGACGCGAGCAGGCCGCAGCCCTGCGCAAGGCCGGCGCCACCGGTGTTACCACCGATGGTCGACCGACCAAGAAGCAGCGCCGCCAGATACATCAGTTGCACGGAAGCTTCGAGTAGGCGGCCTGGGCTTCAGCGCAGAACGGCCATCCGGCCGACCAGCGGCAATTTGCCGAGCAGCCTGAAC
>CAURYQ010000005.1:0-81237 GCA_963529135.1 uncultured Pseudomonas sp.
ACACGGCCAACCTGGGTGAGCTGGCCCAGGCACTTGAGCACTGCGAGCATGACCGCGAACAGGCGACCATCCCGGCACTGCCGCGTAATGAGCGCCTGCCCGCGTCCTTCGCCCAGCAGCGCCAATGGCTGTACTGGACCTTGCAACCCCACAGCACCGCCTACCACACCCCGCTGGCCGTGCGCCTGCAGGGCCAGCTCGACCGCCAGGCCTTGCAGCAGGCACTGGATGCGTTGCTGGCACGGCATGAAGCCTTGCGTACCACGTTCGTCCAGGAAGATGGCCAGCTTTACCAACAGGTGCAGCCGGCAAGCACCGTGGACGTGCAGTGGACGACCCTGCCCGATGCCAGCCAGCCCCAGTTGGCGCTTGCAGTACGGGCTGAAATCACGCGCCTGTTCGACCTGCATCAAGGCCCCCTGATGCGGGTCAAGGTGATCGAGCGTGCGGTTGATGAATGGGTACTGGTGCTGACGCTGCACCACATCACCTCCGATGGCTGGTCCATGAGCCTGTTGGTGCACGAGTTCGTCGAGCTCTACAGCGCCTTCAATGCCCGCCGGGCGCCGGCCCTGCAGCCGGTGACGGTGCAGTATGCCGACTATGCGCACTGGCAGCGCCAATGGCTGTCGCAAGGCGAGATGCAGCGTCAACAGGCCTATTGGGTCGAGCGCCTGGGCGGGGAGCCCGTGGTGCTGTCGCTGCCGACCGATCACCCGCGCACCGCGCAGGTCAGCGACCGCGGCGCTCGCCTGGACCTGCGTCTGCCGCAGGACCTGGAACGCCAGGTGCGCGAGCTGGCCCAGGCCCAGGGCGTGACCCTGTTCCAGCTGTTTCTGGGTGCGTTCGCCTTGCTGTTGCAGCGCTACAGCGGCCAGCACGACCTGCGTATCGGGGTGCCGGTGAACAACCGCAACAGCCAGGAGCTCGAGGCGGTGGTGGGCTTTTTCGTCAACACACTGGTGATGCGCCTGTGCCCGCAGCCACAGCTGTCGGCAGGCCATTGGCTGCAAGCGGTCAAAGACGTGACGTTGTCTGCCCAGGCCAACCAGGACTTGCCGTTCGACCGCCTGGTGGAGGTGCTCAATCCCCAGCGCGTGCTCAATCACAACCCGCTGTTCCAGGTGATGTACAACCACCTCAGCACCGTCGGCGCCACCGCCACCGGTAACAGCCTGCCGGGTTTGCGTGCCCATGAGTTGTTGCTGGACGGCGGCGGCGCGCAGTTCGAACTGTCGCTCGAAACGCTGGAAACACCGCACGGTATCTCGGTGGCGCTGGTATACGCCGCCGACCTGTTCGAAGCCGCCACCGTCGAGCGTATGGCCGGCCACTGGCAGGCACTGCTGCGTGGCATGGTCGCCTCGCCTGCACAGGCCATAGGCGAGTTGCCGATGCTCGCTGCCTGCGAACAGCACAGCATGCGCACCTTCAACCAGACCGCCCAGCGCTACCCCGACGAACACTGTGTACACCGCCTGATCGAGCAGCAGGCCCAGCGCAGCCCCGAGGCGACCGCCGTGGTGTTCGGCGCACGCCGACTCACCTATCGGCAGCTGAACAACGCGGCCAATGCCCTGGCCCACCAACTGATCGCGCGCGGCGTCGGCCCGGATGTGCTGGTGGGCATTGCCGCCGAGCGCTCGCTGGAGCTGGTCATCGGCCTGCTGGGCATTCTCAAGGCGGGCGGTGCGTACCTGCCGCTGGACCCGGACTACCCCGAGGAACGCCTGGCCTACATGATCGAAGACAGCCGCATGGCCTTGCTGCTGCACGCCCCTGGCTTGCACCTGCCGGTGCCCGAAGGGCTGGCGACGCTAGTGCTGTCGGCCAGCGAGCAAGACCCGGCCGAATCAGCCAACCCGCACGTCGAGTTGGCGCCAGAACACCTGGCTTACGTGATCTACACCTCCGGTTCCACTGGCAAGCCCAAGGGCGCGGGCAACCGCCATGTGGCCCTGGCCAACCGCCTGTACTGGATGCAGCAGGCCTATGCACTGACCGCTGCCGACCGGGTGTTGCAGAAGACGCCATTCAGCTTCGACGTGTCGGTGTGGGAATTTTTCTGGCCGCTGATGACCGGCGCGCAGCTGGTGGTGGCCGAGCCCGGCGCGCACCGCGACCCGGCACAGCTGGTGGCCCTGATCGAGCAGCACGGCATCAGCACGCTGCACTTCGTGCCGTCGATGTTGCAGGTGTTCCTGCAATCACCGGACCTGGACGGTTGCCACAGCCTGCGGCGCATCATCTGCAGCGGCGAGGCGCTGGCGCTGGAGGCCCAGGCCCAGGTGTTTGCGCGCCTGCCCAAGACGGCCCTGTACAACCTGTACGGCCCGACCGAAGCGGCCATCGACGTCACCCACTGGACCTGCGTGGAAGAGGGCAGCGACAACGTGCCCATTGGCCGGCCGATCGCCAACCTGCACACCTACGTGCTGGATGCGGCCTTGCAACCGGTGGTCCCGGGTGTGGCCGGGGAGCTGTACCTGGGGGGCGTGGGCTTGGCCCGTGGCTACCACCGCCGTCCGGCATTGACCGCCGAACGCTTCGTGGCAAGCCCCTTGGGTGATGGCCAGCGCCTGTACCGCACGGGCGACCGCGTGCGCTGCCGCGCCGATGGTGTGCTGGAGTACCTCGGTCGCCTGGACCATCAGGTGAAGATCCGTGGCCAACGCATCGAGCTGGGCGAGATCGAGGCGCGCCTGCTGGAAGTGGCAGGCGCGAGCGAAACCGTCGTCGTGGCGCAGCAGGATGCTCAAGGCCAGCACTTGGTCGGTTATGTCGCCGACCCGCACCCACCTGCAGACCTGACAGCCTGGCAAGCCGAACTCAAGGCCAAGCTGGCCGAGACCTTGCCGGCCTACATGGTGCCTGCGCACCTGGTATGGCTGCCGGCGATGCCCTTGAGCCCTAACGGCAAGCTGGACCGCAAGGCCTTGCCCGCGCCGGACCTTGATCAGGCTCGGCAAGCGTTCCAGGCACCGAGCACCCAGCTTGAGTGCACGGTTGCCGCCATCTGGAGCCAGGTGTTGCACCTGGACCAGGTAGGCATGGCCGATCACTTCTTCGACCTGGGCGGGCATTCGCTGCTCGCCACCCAGGTGATTTCGCGCGTCGCCCAGGAACTGGACCTGGAAGTACCGCTGGCGCTGCTGTTCGAACACAGTACCTTGCACGCCTTCACTCAGGCCGTGAGCGCCCTGCAAGGCAACCGCGCCGCGCGGATTTGCCCGATCGACCGAAACCAGCCGTTGCAACTGTCGTTCGCCCAGGAGCGGCAGTGGTTCCTCTGGCAGCTGGAGCCCAACAGCAGCGCCTATCACATCCCGATGGCCCTGCGCCTGCGTGGTGATCTGGACCTGCAGGCGCTGGAAGACAGCTTCAACCTGTTGGTGCAGCGCCACGAAAGCCTGCGCACTACCTTCACCCAAGAGCAGGCCCAGGTGCGCCCGGTGATCCACGCCCACTGGCGTTTGCCGGTGCCCGTGCAAGCCGTGCCCGGCGAAGGCGAGCAGGGCGCTTTGATCCAGGCATTCACTCAAGCCCAGGCTGCCGAGCCCTTCGACCTGATCAACGGGCCGTTGCTGCGCATCGGCGTGCTGCGCCTGGGGGCTCACGACCATGTACTGTCTCTGGTCCAGCACCACATCGTCTCCGACGGCTGGTCGATGCAGGTGATGGTCGACGAATGGATGCAGAGCTATGCCAGCCTGGCAAGCGGCGTGCAGCCGGCTCTCCCGGCCTTGCCCATCCAGTACCTGGACTACGCCCATTGGCAGCGCGACTGGCTTGCAGCCGGCGAGCGCGAACGGCAGCTGGTGTACTGGCGTGAGCAACTGGGCGATGAGCCGGTGGTACTGGAGTTGCCCGCCGATCACCCGCGCCCGGCCGTGCAGAGCTACCGTGGTGCACGCCTGGGGTTCATCCTGGATGCAGACTTGACCACAGGCCTGCAGCAATTGGCGCAGCACCATAACGTCACGCTATTCATGCTGTTGCTGGCCTCGTTCCAGGCCTTGCTCCAGCGCTACAGCGGCCAGGACGATATCCGTGTCGGCGTGCCTGTAGCCAACCGCCACCGGCTCGAAACCGAGCGGCTGATCGGTTTCTTCGTCAACACCCAGGTTTTGCGTGCGCGTTTCGATGGGCAATTGACTGTCCAGGCCCTGCTCGATCAGGTGCGCCAGGCCTCCTTGGGCGCCCAGCAGCATCAGGACCTGCCGTTCGAACAGCTGGTCGAGGCCTTGCAGCCGGCACGTAGCCTGAGCCACAACCCGCTGTTCCAGGTCATGTTCAACCACCGAAACCTGCTCGATCAGCAGCTCGGTGATGGCTTCAAGGTGCCACAACTGAATGTGCAGACCCTGAGCGGTGAACACCACAGCGCTCAGTTCGACCTGGCCCTGGACACCTTCGAGACACCCGACGGCCTGGGCGCCACCTGGACTTTCGCCACCGACCTGTTCGAAGCGGCCACCGTCGAGCGCATGGCCAGCCATTGGCAGACCCTGCTGCGCGGCATGCTCGCCAGCCCCCAGGCGCGGGTGGCCGAACTGCCCCTCCTGGATCCACGGCAACTGGGCACCCTGCGCACCTTCAACCAGACCGCCCAGCGCTACCCCGACGAACACTGTGTACACCGCCTGATCGAGCAGCAGGCCCAGCGCAGCCCCGAGGCGACCGCCGTGGTGTTCGGCGCACGCCGACTCACCTATCGGCAGCTGAACAACGCGGCCAATGCCCTGGCCCACCAACTGATCGCGCGCGGCGTCGGCCCGGATGTGCTGGTGGGCATTGCCGCCGAGCGCTCGCTGGAGCTGGTCATCGGCCTGCTGGGCATTCTCAAGGCGGGCGGTGCGTACCTGCCGCTGGACCCGGACTACCCCGAGGAACGCCTGGCCTACATGATCGAAGACAGCCGCATGGCCTTGCTGCTGCACGCCCCTGGCTTGCACCTGCCGGTGCCCGAAGGGCTGGCGACGCTAGTGCTGTCGGCCAGCGAGCAAGACCCGGCCGAATCAGCCAACCCGCACGTCGAGTTGGCGCCAGAACACCTGGCTTACGTGATCTACACCTCCGGTTCCACTGGCAAGCCCAAGGGCGCGGGCAACCGCCATGTGGCCCTGGCCAACCGCCTGTACTGGATGCAGCAGGCCTATGCACTGACCGCTGCCGACCGGGTGTTGCAGAAGACGCCATTCAGCTTCGACGTGTCGGTGTGGGAATTTTTCTGGCCGCTGATGACCGGCGCGCAGCTGGTGGTGGCCGAGCCCGGCGCGCACCGCGACCCGGCACAGCTGGTGGCCCTGATCGAGCAGCACGGCATCAGCACGCTGCACTTCGTGCCGTCGATGTTGCAGGTGTTCCTGCAATCACCGGACCTGGACGGTTGCCACAGCCTGCGGCGCATCATCTGCAGCGGCGAGGCGCTGGCGCTGGAGGCCCAGGCCCAGGTGTTTGCGCGCCTGCCCAAGACGGCCCTGTACAACCTGTACGGCCCGACCGAAGCGGCCATCGACGTCACCCACTGGACCTGCGTGGAAGAGGGCAGCGACAACGTGCCCATTGGCCGGCCGATCGCCAACCTGCACACCTACGTGCTGGATGCGGCCTTGCAACCGGTGGTCCCGGGTGTGGCCGGGGAGCTGTACCTGGGGGGCGTGGGCTTGGCCCGTGGCTACCACCGCCGTCCGGCATTGACCGCCGAACGCTTCGTGGCAAGCCCCTTGGGTGATGGCCAGCGCCTGTACCGCACGGGCGACCGCGTGCGCTGCCGCGCCGATGGTGTGCTGGAGTACCTCGGTCGCCTGGACCATCAGGTGAAGATCCGTGGCCAACGCATCGAGCTGGGCGAGATCGAGGCGCGCCTGCTGGAACTGGTCGAGGTGCGTGAAGCGGTAGTGCTGGCCCAACCCGGCGCCGGCGGCGCGCAACTGGTGGGCTACGTGCTGGTCGCCGAAGCAGACCTGGAGGCCACGCGCCAGGCGCTGCTGCGCGAACGCTTCAAGGCCCACCTCAAGGCCAACCTGCCCGGCTACATGGTGCCTGGCCACTGGCTGCTGCTGGAGCAGTGGCCGTTGAGCCCCAACGGCAAGCTGGACCGCAAGGCCTTGCCGCTGCCGCAGGCTGCGCCGCAACAACATGTCTACGAAGCCCCTCAACGCCCGATCGAGTGCCAGCTGGCAGCGATCTGGCAGGACCTGCTCCAGCTCGACAAGGTCGGCTTGAACGACCATTTCTTCGACCTGGGCGGTCACTCTCTTCTGGTTGTGAGCCTGGTCTCACGCATTCAACTCGAGCTTGGTATGAAGGCAACTGCGCAAGTGATTTTCCAATACCCCACCCTGGGCGAGCTGGCCCGCCAACTGGAGCTCGAAGGCGCGGCGGTGGATGCGTCCACCCTCGACCAGCTGGAAAGCCTGCTCGACGAAATGGAGGCGGTGTAATGGATCACGCTACTGCCTTGCGCATTGCCCAGCGCTTCATCGCCCTGCCTGTCGACAAGCGTCGTCAGTACCTGGCCAAAATGGCCGAACAACAGGTATCGCCTGGTAACCTGCCGATTCCGGTCATCCGCGAGCAGTTGGGCAGCCTGCCGCTGTCCTTCGCTCAAGAGCGTCAGTGGTTCCTCTGGCAACTGGAACCGGGCAGCAGCGCGGCCCATATCCCCACTGCGCTGCGCCTGCGCGGCCAGCTCGATACCCAGGCCCTGCAACAAGCCTTCGATGCCCTGGTGGCACGCCATGAAACCCTGCGCACCACGTTCGTGGTGGAAGATGAGCGGCCCTGTCAGCAGGTGCATGCGGCACTGCCGATAGCGATCGAACCGCTGCACCTGCCGGCTGGCCTGGCGCCCGAGCACCACCACGCGCAGGTGCAGGCGCTGATCGAGCAGCAGATCGCCAGGCCTTTCGACCTGGAGTACGGGCCGCTGGTGCGGCTGGGCGTGTTGGCGGTGGCTGCCGATGAGCATGTGCTGGTGATGGTGCAACACCACATCGTCTCCGACGGCTGGTCGATGCAGGTTATGGTCGATGAGCTGATGCAACTGTACCTGGGCTTCGTGGAGGGGCGGCCAGTCACCCTGTCCGAACTGCCCATCCAGTACGCCGACTACGCCATTTGGCAGCGTCGCTGGATGGAAGCCGGCGGCAGCGAGCAACAACTGGCCTACTGGCGTGAACAATTGGGTGCCCATCAACCGGTGCTCGAATTACCCACCGACCGGCCGCGCGCGGCCCAGCCTAGCCTGCGTGGTGCTCGTTTCGACCTGCCCATCGACAAGGCGTTGGGCGAAGCGTTGCACGGCTTGGCGCAGCAGCAACAGGTCACGCTGTTCATGTTGTTGCTGGCCTCGTTCCAGGTGCTGCTGCACCGTTACACCGGCCAGACCGACATCCGTGTCGGGGTGCCCAACGCCAACCGAAACCGGGTCGAGACCGACCGTCTGCTGGGCTTCTTCGTCAATACCCAGGTACTGCGTGCAGAGGTGGAGGGTGCCTTGGCCTTCCCGGCGTTGCTGCAGCAGGTCAAGCAGGCGGTGCTCGGCGCCCAGGCCCACCAGGACCTGCCGTTCGAGCAATTGGTCGAGGCTTTGCAGCCAGACCGCAGCCTGAGCCACAACCCGTTGTTCCAGGTGATGTACAACCACCAGCGCCAGGGCCGCGACGCGCGCGCTCGGCAGGTGCCGGGGCTCGGCATCGAAGGGCTGTTCTGGGAAAGCCACACTGCCTCATTCGACCTGACCCTGGACACCGTCGAGGGTGAAAACGGCCTGTGGGCATCGCTGACCTACGCGTGCGACCTGTTCGACGCCGCCACCATCGAGCGCCTGGGTGGCCATTGGCTGACGCTGCTGCGGGGGATCGTTGCCGACCCGTCGCGTTGCATTGCCGCGCTGCCGATGCTCGCTGATGAAGCGCGCGGGCACCTGCTCGCCGTGCGCAACGCGCCAGACCTGCGCCACGCCGAGGGCCCGCTGGTGCATGAACGCATTGCGCAGTGGGCCGCGCAAACCCCGCATGCCACCGCCTTGCTGTTTGGCGGGCGACGCATGACCTTCGCCGAACTCGATCAGCAGGCCAACCGCCTGGCCCATGCGCTGGTTGCAGCAGGCGTGGGGGCGGAAGTGTTGGTCGGCATCGCCCTGGAGCGTGGCCTGGAGATGGTCGTGAGCCTGTTGGCAGTGCTCAAGGCCGGCGGTGCTTACACGCCGCTCGACCCGCAGTACCCCCGCGAACGCCTGGCCTACCTGATGCAGGACAGCGGCATGGCCCTGCTGCTCAGCGACAGCGGGCTCATGCAGCGCTTGCCCGTGCCTGAGGGCCTGGCAACCGTGGCGCTGGACCAGCTGGACCTGACCGCGCAACCCTGCAATGCCCCGGCCAGCGCCGCCCTGGCCGACAGCCTTGCCTACGTCATCTACACCTCAGGCTCCACCGGCCTGCCCAAAGGGGTAGCGGTGGCCCACGGCCCCATCGCCATGCACTGCCGAGCGATTGGCGAGCGCTACGAAATGACCCCGGCAGACTGCGAGCTGCATTTCATGTCGTTCGCCTTCGACGGGGCCCACGAACGCTGGCTCACGCCCCTGACCCACGGTGCTTCGTTGCTGATCCGCGACCCGCAGCTGTGGACGCCTGAACAGACGTATGCCGCCATGCATGAACATGGGGTAACGGTGGCCGCGTTTCCGCCAGTCTACCTTCAGCAATTGGCCGAGTACGCCGAGCGCGACGGCAACCCGCCGCCGATGCGAGTCTACTGCTTCGGTGGTGATGCAGTGTCCGAAGCCAGCTACGCCATGGCCCGACGCGCGCTGCGCCCGACCTACATCATCAATGGCTACGGCCCGACCGAAACGGTGGTCACGCCGCTGATCTGGAAGGCCGCCGAACAGGACAGTTGCGGTGCGGCCTACGCCCCCATCGGCGACCGCGTCGGTGAACGTCGGGCGTACGTGCTCGATGCCGACCTGAACCTGCTACCACTGGCCATCCCCGGTGAGCTGTACCTGGGCGGGCAGGGCCTGGCCCGCGGCTACCTCAAGCGCCCGGCACTCACTGCCGAGCGGTTCGTGCCAGACCCGTTCGGCAACGGCTCGCGGCTTTACCGCAGCGGTGATCGGGTAAGCCAACGCGCCAGCGGCATCATCGATTACCTCGGGCGCATCGACCGCCAGGTCAAGGTGCGGGGCTTTCGTATCGAGCTGGGCGAGGTGGAAGCTCGCCTGCTAGCGGTGCCGGGTGTGCGCGAAGCGGTGGTGGTAGCCCAGGCCGGCCCAAGCGGCCAGCAGCTGGTCGCATACGTGGTAAGCGACGACGCCGCGCAACTGGCGGCCGATCACCAGGCGCAGGCAGCACGGCGCGAACTGATCAAGCGCCAGTTGAAGGTGGACCTGCCCGATTACATGGTGCCCACGCACGTGCAACTGCTCGAGCGGATGCCCCTGACCCCCAATGGCAAGATCGACCGCCAGGCGCTACCAGCAATAGACCTCACGCAACTGCAAGGCCAGCATGTCGCGGCCAGCAACCCGCTCGAGCAGGCGCTGGTGCAGATCTGGCAGGCGGTGCTGAAAGTGCCCCAGGTTGGGGTGACCGATAACTTCTTCGAGCTGGGCGGCGATTCGATCATCTCGATCCAGGTCGTCAGCCGCGCCCGGCAGGCGGGCATCGTGCTCAGTCCCAAAGACCTGTTCCTGCACCAGAGCGTGCAGGCCTTGGCCGGGGTGGCCCGCTTCGGTGAAGTCGCCCGCATCGATCAGGGGCCGGTGGACGGCAGCCTGCCACTGCTGGCCATCCAGCGTTGGTTCTTCGCCCAGGGCATCGCCGAGGCGCATCATTGGAACCAGTCCGTGTTGCTGGCGCCGACGCAGGCGTTAGAGCCACGTGCGCTGGAAGCGGCGCTACAGGCACTGGTGCTGCACCATGATGCCTTGCGCCTGCGCTTCGACGCCCAAGCGGGGTGTGCATGGCACCGGGCGCCTGATGCCGACGGTGGCGCACCGCTGCTATGGCACGCCAGTGTTGATCGCGGCCAAGCGCTGACCGCGTTGTGCGAGCAAGCCCAGCGCAGCCTCGACCTGCACCAAGGGCCGCTGTTGCGTGCGGTGCTGGCGGAACTGGACGATGGCAGCCAGCGGCTGCTGCTGGTGGTCCACCACCTGGTCGTGGATGGGGTGTCCTGGCGCATTCTGTTCGACGATCTGCAACAGGCGTACCGGCAGTGCCTGGCAGGCCAGGCGGTGTCACTGCCGGCCAAGACCACTGCCTTCAAGCACTGGGCAGAACGCTTGCAGGCGCTGGCCCACGACCCCGCCCTGGCCCAGCAGTTGACTTACTGGCAGGCACAGAGCGCGGGTGTCGCCGACGGCCTGCCTGGTGCGCGTGCCCAGGCCAGTCTGGCCAAGCGCCATGCCTGTACGGTGCACACGCGCCTGGACAGCACGCTGACCCAGCAACTGCTGCAACAGGCGCCAGCGGCCTACCGCACGCAGGTCAACGACTTGCTGCTGACCGCGCTGACGCGCGTGATCTGCCGCTGGACCGGGCAGGCCTCCATGCTGATCCAGCTCGAAGGGCACGGGCGCGAAGACCTGTTCGACGATGTGGACCTGACCCGTACGGTGGGTTGGTTCACCAGCGCCTTCCCTGTACGGTTGGACAACGCACCAGCGCTGGCAGAGACGATCAAGACCGTCAAGCAGCAGCTGCGCGCGATTCCCGACAAGGGCATCGGCTACGGCGCCTTGCGCTACATGGGCAGCGATCAGGCCCAGGCTGCGCTGAGCGACCTGATCGAGCCACGTATCACCTTCAACTACCTGGGTCAGTTCGACGCCAGCTTCGCCGACGACCAAGGTGCTTTGTTCGTGCCAGCCGCCGAGGACGCCGGCGCCGAGCAGGGCGCCGAGGCGCCGCTGGGCAACTGGCTGAGCATCAACGGCCAGGTGTATGCAGGCCAGTTGCGCCTGGGCTGGACCTTCAGCGAGGCGATGTTCGAGCGCTCCGATATCGACCGGTTGGCGCAGGACTATGCGCGTGAGCTGAATGAATTGGTCGCTCACTGCCTGCTGCCAAAAAGTGCGGGGGTGACGCCTGCGGACTTCCCGTTGGCCATGCTCGACCAGCCACAGCTCGATGGGCTCGGGCTGCCTTGGGCGGACGTCCAAGACCTTTACCCACTCTCGCCCATGCAACAAGGCATGCTGTTCCACAGCTTGCTGGAGCAACAAGGGGGCGACTACATCAACCAGCTGTCGGTCAGCGTCGAAGGCCTTGAGCCTGAACGTTTCAATCAGGCCTGGCAGGCGGTCATGGAGCGCCATGACATCTTGCGCAGCGGGTTCCTTTGGCAGGGCGGGCTGGCCCAGCCGTTGCAATGGGTGCGCAAACAGGTACAGCTACCGTGCAGCGAAATCGACCTGCGCGGCCAGGACGACCTCGACGGCGCACTGACGCGCCTGGCCGACGCCGATCGCGCGCGAGGCTTCGACCTGGCTCAGGCGCCACTGCTGCGCCTGACGCTGGCGCGCACAGGCGATGATCGCTACCAGCTGATCTACACCAGCCACCACATTCTGCTCGACGGCTGGAGCAACTCGCAGCTGCTCGGGGAGGTGCTCCAGCAGTACGCAGGCCAGGCCGTGCAAGGCCTGACGGGGCGCTACAGTGACTACATCGGCTGGTTGCAACGCCAGGACAAGCAGGCCAGCGAGGCCTTCTGGCGCACGCAATTCGCCAACCTGGACGAGCCGACCTGGCTCAGCCGCGCGTTCAGGCCCACCGCTGCGGATCACACCGGGCAAGGCGAATACAAGGTGCGCCTGGACGCTGCGATGACCAGCCGGTTGAACGGCTTTGCACGCCTGCAGAAAGTGACCCTCAACACGGTCGTGCAGGCTGCCTGGCTGTTGCTGTTGCAGCGTTACACCGGCCACGACACTGTGGTCTTCGGGGCCACGGTGGCGGGGCGGCCTGCGCAATTGCAGGGTATCGAGCAGCAGATCGGCCTGTTCATCAACACTCTCCCGGTGGTTGCGCGGCCCGAGCCGCACCTGGCGCTGTCGGGCTGGTTGCAGACCGTGCAGGCTGTCAACCTGGCCCTTCGCGATCACGAACACAGCGCACTGAGCGACGTGCAGCGCTGGGCCGGGCAGGGCGGCGACGGGCTGTTCGATACCTTGCTGGTATTCGAGAACTACCCGGTGTCCGAGGCCCTGCAGCAGGGCAACGACAGCGACCTGCGCTTTGGTGAGGTGGCCAGCCACGAGCAGAACAATTACCCATTGACGCTGAGCGTGAGCACTGGGGCTGACCTGCTGTTGCACTACAGCTATGACGCTGCGCATTTCAGCGCCGAAGGCATTGCCCAGGTCGCGGGCCAGGTTGCCCACTTGCTGGGGCAGATGGCCGACGGCTCGCCCGGTCGGTGCCTGGGCGAGCTGAAACTGTTCGAAGCGGGGCGCCAGCATGCCCCGGTCCAGGACTGGGGCATGGCCGCCGGTCAGTACCCAAGCCTGGCCCCTGCCCATGTGCTGTTCGAGCAACAGGCCCAGCGCGTTCCGAACAACGTGGCCTTGATCACCGAAACCACCCAGCTGAGCTATGCCCAGCTCAACGCCGCGGCCAACCGCCTGGCCCACCGATTGATCGCTGAAGGGGTAGGCCCGGACGTGCTGGTCGGCATCGCCGTCGAGCGCGATGCGCCGATGATCGTCGCCCTGCTGGCAGTGCTCAAGGCAGGTGGCGGTTACGTGCCGCTGGACCCGAAATTCCCTGGCGAGCGCTTGCAGCAAATGGTCGAGGACAGCCGCATCGCGCTGTTGTTGACCCAATCGACGCTGCGCGAATCGCTGGCGCTGGATGGGCAGGTGCAGTGCCTGCTGCTGGACGCGCTTGAGGACCACGATAGCCTCGACAGCGATCCGCTCAATCGCGTGCACAGCGATAATCTGGCGTACGTGATCTTCACCTCAGGCTCCACCGGCCGGCCGAAGGGCGTCGCCATCAGCCATGCTGCCTTGACCCGTCATGCCTTCGTGGCCCAGTGGTACTCCGATATCCACGCCTCGGACTGCGTACTGCAATTCGCCACCTTCAACTTCGATGCGTTCGTCGAGCAGCTCTACGCACCGCTGCTCTGCGGTGCCACCGTGATGCTGCGTGGCAATGACATCTGGGACAGCGAAACCTTCTACCGCCAGGTGCTGGCCCACGGCATCAGCGTGGCCGACCTGCCGACTGCATACTGGAACCTGCTGGCCACTCAGTTCGCCAACGCAGGCCCGCGTGACTACGGGCAGTTGCGCCAGATTCATGCTGGCGGCGAAGCCATGCCCCCCGAAGGCATGGCCGCCTGGCGCAAGGCGGGCCTGGGCCATGTGCGCTTGCTCAACACCTACGGGCCGACCGAAACCACGGTCACGTCCACCACGCTCGACTGCACCCCTTACGTACTGGGCGAGCAGGCCGTGCCCAGCACCTTGCCGATCGGCACGGCGCTGCCGGGCCGGGACATCTACCTGCTGGACGATGCCGGGCAACCGGTAGCCACTGGCGTGGTGGGTGAGCTGGTGATCGGCGGCGAGCTGCTGGCGCGTGGCTATTTCGGCCGCAGCGCGCTGACGGCCGAGCGCTTTCTGCCCGACCCGTTCGCAGGCACCGGCGGGCGCCTGTACCGCACGGGTGACCTGGCACGGTACCGCGCCGACGGCGTGATCGAATACGTCGGCCGGGTGGACCATCAGGTGAAGATCCGCGGTTTCCGCATCGAGTTGGGCGAGATCGAGACCTGCCTGCTGGCGCAGGCGGGTGTCAGCGAGGCCTTGGTCATGGCTCAGCCTGGGCCGAACGGGCCGCAACTGGTGGGCTATGTGGTCACGCAGGTGGCCGTGGGCACGCTGCGTGATGCCCTTAAAGCGAGCCTGCCGGACTACATGGTGCCGGCTCATCTGCTGGTGCTCGACAGTCTGCCACTGAGCCCCAGCGGCAAGATCGACCGCAAGGCCCTGCCACTGCCCGAAGCTGCCAGCAGCCAGGCATTCGTCGCCCCGCAGACGGCGCTTGAGCAGCAACTGGCCAAAGTCTGGCAAGAGGTGCTTAGGGTCGAACACATAGGCCTGGACGACAACTTCTTCGAATTGGGCGGTGACTCGATCATTTCGATCCAAGTGGTCAGCCGGGCTCGGCAACTGGGCCTGCACTTCACACCCAAGGAACTGTTCCAGCACCAGACCCTGCGCGCCTTGGCCAAGGTCGTGCGCAACACCGACAGCGCCGCGCAGATCGACCAGGGCCCCGTCACCGGCAGCATGCCTTTGCTGCCGGTACAGCACAGCTTCTTCAGCGAAGCCATCGCCCAGCGCCACCACTGGAACCAGTCGGTGCTGCTGGTACCGCGCTCAGCACTGCAAGGCGTTGCATTGGAGCAGGCGTTGCAAGCCCTCGTGCTGCATCACGACGCGCTGCGCCTGACGTTGCGCGAAGGGCCGCAAGGTTGGCAGGCCGAACACGGCGAAACGGTACGGCCACTGCTGTGGCAGGCAGAGGTGGCCGATGCGCAGGCGCTCACCAACCTGTGTGAAGAGGCCCAAGGCAGCCTGGACCTGGCCCAGGGCCCGCTGCTGCGGGCGGTGCTGGCCACCCTTGGCGACGGCAGCCAGCGCCTGCTGCTGATGATCCATCACCTGGTGGTCGATGGCGTGTCGTGGCGAATTCTGTTCGAGGACCTGCAGCAGGCTTACGCGCACTGCCTGGCCGGCCAGCAGGTGAAGCTGCCCAGCAAGACCACCGCCTACAAAGCCTGGGCGCAGAGGCTGGAGACCCATGCCCACAGCCCGGCGCTGCATCGCCAAAAGGACTACTGGCTGGAGCAACTGCGCGGCCAACGCGCTGACTTGCCGGGTGCCAAAGCTAACGCAGGCATGCAGGGGCGCCACGCCCACACCGTGCAGACCCGCCTGGACGCACAGCAAACCCGTCGTTTGTTGCAGCAGGCGCCTGCTGCCTACCGCACTCAGGTCAACGACCTGCTGCTGACCGCCCTGGCCCGCGTGATCTGCCAATGGACGGGCGAACGGGCAGCGCTGATCCAGTTGGAGGGTCACGGCCGCGAGGAGCTGTTCGATGACGTCGACCTGACCCGTACGGTAGGGTGGTTCACCAGCTTGTTCCCAGTGAAGTTGCCCGTGGCGACCGAGCTGGGCGATACCCTTCGACAGGTCAAGGAGCACCTGCGCGGCATTCCCGACAAGGGCCTGGGCTACGGCGTGCTGCGCTACCTGGGGGACGCTGCCACGCGTGATGCGTTGGCGGCCCTGGCGACGCCGCGCATCACCTTCAACTACCTGGGTCAGTTCGACGGCAGTTTCGCCGATGACAGTGACGCGTTGTTCATCCCAGCCACAGAACAACGTGGCCGTGAGCAAAGCCTGGACGCGCCACTGGACAACTGGCTGGTGGTCAACGGGCGTGTGTACGAAGGCTGCCTGAGCCTGGACTGGACGTTCAGCCGCGAGCAGTTCGATGCGCAGGCCATCGAGGCCCTGGCCGATGGCTACGCCACTCAATTGCAGGCACTGATCGAGCATTGCCTGGCGCCTGGCGCAGGCGGCGTGACCCCCTCTGATTTCCCCCTGGCCGGTCTTGACCAGGTGCAACTCGATCAGCTCCCTGTACCTGCGGCCAACCTCGAGGACATCTACCCGCTGTCCCCGATGCAGCAGGGCATGCTGTTCCACAGCCTGTACGAGCAAGCAAGCGGCGATTACCTCAACCAGATGCGCCTGGATATCGGCGGGCTCGACCCTGAGCGCTTCCGCCTCGCCTGGCAGGCAACCCTCGACGCCCATGCCATCCTGCGCACCGGTTTCAACTGGCAGTTCGAGCAGGCCGTGCAGGTGGTCATGGGCCGGGTCGAGCTGCCGTTCAGTCTGCTGGACCTGCGCGATGATCCAGCGCCGCACGCAACCCTCGATGCCTTGGCACAGCGCGAACTGCAGCAGGGCTTCGATCTTCAGACGGCGCCGCTGCTCAGGCTGGTGCTCGCACGCATCGACGCGCAGGGCTATCACCTGATCTACACCAGCCACCATATCCTGATGGACGGCTGGAGCACCTCGCAGCTTCTGGGCGAAGTGCTGCAACGCTATGCCGGCCACCCGGTTGCCCAGGGCCCTACGCAGTACCGCGACTACATCGGCTGGTTGTTGAGGCAGGACCGTCAGGCAAGCGAAGCGTTCTGGCGCGCCCAGCTGGCCTGTCTGGAAACGCCGACCCTGCTTGCCCAGGCCCTGAAGCCGGCAGCGCGCAGCCAAGGTCAGCACGACCATTTCCAGCGGGTGGATGAACACCAGACCCAACGCCTGAACGCCTTTGCACGGCGTCACAAGGTCACCCTCAATACCGTCATCCAGGCCGCCTGGCTGTTGCTGCTGCAGCGCTACACCGGCCACAGCGGCGTGGCGTTCGGGGCCACCGTCGCCGGGCGCCCGGCGGCGCTCAGCGGCGTGGAACAACAGATCGGCCTGTTCATCAATACCTTGCCGGTGCTGGCCAGCCCGCGGGCGGAACAGCCGCTTCAAGCGTGGCTACAGGAACTTCAGCAACTCAACCTTGCGCTGCGCGAGCAGGAACACACGCCGCTCTACGATATTCAGCGCTGGGCCGGGCAGGGTGGTGAGGCGTTGTTCGACAACATTCTGGTGTTCGAGAACTACCCGGTTTCCGAAGCGCTGCAGGCGGCACCGGTAGACCTGCGCTTCGGTAGCATCGACAACCATGAGCAGAGCAACTACCCGCTGACCGTCAGCGTCAACGCTGGGGCCACCGTGTTGCTGCACTTCACTTATGCAGGCGAGGCGTTCGATGCGCAGGGTATCGCGGGTATCAGTACCAGCCTGGCCCATTTGCTGACCCAGATGGTCGAAGGGGCGGATGAGCTTTGCCTGGGCGAGCTGAGCCTGCCTGACGATGGGCGCCAGCGTGCCCCGGTCCAGAACTGGGGCATGGCCGCCGGCCAGTACCCAAGCCTGGCCCCGGCCCATGTGCTGTTCGAGCAACAGGCCCAGCGCGTTCCGAACAACGTGGCCTTGATCACCGAAACCACCCAGCTGAGCTATGCCCAGCTCAACGCCGCGGCCAACCGCCTGGCCCACCGATTGATCGCTGAAGGGGTAGGCCCGGACGTGCTGGTCGGCATCGCCGTCGAGCGCGATGCGCCGATGATCGTCGCCCTGCTGGCAGTGCTCAAGGCAGGTGGCGGTTACGTGCCGCTGGACCCGAAATTCCCTGGCGAGCGCTTGCAGCAAATGGTCGAGGACAGCCGCATCGCGCTGTTGTTGACCCAATCGACGCTGCGCGAATCGCTGGCGCTGGATGGGCAGGTGCAGTGCCTGCTGCTGGACGCGCTTGAGGACCACGATAGCCTCGACAGCGATCCGCTCAATCGCGTGCACAGCGATAATCTGGCGTACGTGATCTTCACCTCAGGCTCCACCGGCCGGCCGAAGGGCGTCGCCATCAGCCATGCTGCCTTGACCCGTCATGCCTTCGTGGCCCAGTGGTACTCCGATATCCACGCCTCGGACTGCGTACTGCAATTCGCCACCTTCAACTTCGATGCGTTCGTCGAGCAGCTCTACGCACCGCTGCTCTGCGGTGCCACCGTGATGCTGCGTGGCAATGACATCTGGGACAGCGAAACCTTCTACCGCCAGGTGCTGGCCCACGGCATCAGCGTGGCCGACCTGCCGACTGCATACTGGAACCTGCTGGCCACTCAGTTCGCCAACGCAGGCCCGCGTGACTACGGGCAGTTGCGCCAGATTCATGCTGGCGGCGAAGCCATGCCCCCCGAAGGCATGGCCGCCTGGCGCAAGGCGGGCCTGGGCCATGTGCGCTTGCTCAACACCTACGGGCCGACCGAAACCACGGTCACGTCCACCACGCTCGACTGCACCCCTTACGTACTGGGCGAGCAGGCCGTGCCCAGCACCTTGCCGATCGGCACGGCGCTGCCGGGCCGGGACATCTACCTGCTGGACGATGCCGGGCAACCGGTAGCCACTGGCGTGGTGGGTGAGCTGGTGATCGGCGGCGAGCTGCTGGCGCGTGGCTATTTCGGCCGCAGCGCGCTGACGGCCGAGCGCTTTCTGCCCGACCCGTTCGCAGGCACCGGCGGGCGCCTGTACCGCACGGGTGACCTGGCACGGTACCGCGCCGACGGCGTGATCGAATACGTCGGCCGGGTGGACCATCAGGTGAAGATCCGCGGTTTCCGCATCGAGTTGGGCGAGATCGAGACCTGCCTGCTGGCGCAGGCGGGTGTCAGCGAGGCCTTGGTCATGGCTCAGCCTGGGCCGAACGGGCCGCAACTGGTGGGCTATGTGGTCACGCAGGTGGCCGTGGGCACGCTGCGTGATGCCCTTAAAGCGAGCCTGCCGGACTACATGGTGCCGGCTCATCTGCTGGTGCTCGACAGTCTGCCACTGAGCCCCAGCGGCAAGATCGACCGCAAGGCCCTGCCACTGCCCGAAGCTGCCAGCAGCCAGGCATTCGTCGCCCCGCAGACGGCGCTTGAGCAGCAACTGGCCAAAGTCTGGCAAGAGGTGCTTAGGGTCGAACACATAGGCCTGGACGACAACTTCTTCGAATTGGGCGGTGACTCGATCATTTCGATCCAAGTGGTCAGCCGGGCTCGGCAACTGGGCCTGCACTTGACCCCGAAGGTACTGTTCCAGCACCAGAGCATCCGGGCCTTGGCTCAGGTCGTGGGCAACGCCGACAGTGCCGTGCAGATCGACCAGGGCCCCGTCACCGGTAGCATGCCACTGCTACCTGTGCAGCACAGCTTCTTCAGCGAAGCCATTGCCCAGCGCCACCACTGGAACCAGTCGGTGTTGCTGGTGCCCGGCGTGCCTCTGCAAGGTGCTGCGCTCGAGCAAGCATTGCAGGCCTTGGTACAGCATCATGACGCCTTGCGCCTGCGCTTTAGCGAAGGCGAGCAGGGCTGGCATGCACAGCACGCCGATGGCACCCAGACGCTCCTGTGGCAGGCCAACGTGACTGATGTTCAGGCGCTCACCGCCCTGTGCGATGACGCCCAGCGCAGCCTGGACCTGGCCCGGGGCCCGTTGCTGCGGGCGGTATTGGCCACCCTGGCCGACGGCAGCCAGCGTTTGCTGCTGGTGGTCCATCACCTGGTGATCGATGGCGTGTCGTGGCGAATCTTCTTCGAGGACCTGCAACACGCCTATCGACAGTGCCTGACCGGGCAGGCGCTCGGTCTGCCGGCCAAGACCAGCGCCTACCAGGCCTGGGCCCAGCGTCTGCAGGCCCATGCTCAAAGCCAGACCCTGCAACAGCAAGTGGGCTACTGGCAGGCCCAGCTGCAGGGCTTCGCCGGCACGTTGCCGGGCGAAGATGCCCAGGGCAGTCAGCAGGTAGGCGATGCCGAAACCGTGCAAGTGGAACTGGATGCAGCCCTGACCCGGCAACTTCTGCAACAGGCGCCTGCGGCTTACCGTACCCAGGTCAACGACCTGCTGCTGACCGCCCTGGCACGGGTGATCAGCCGCTGGACGGGCGAGCAGGCGGCATTGGTCGAGCTGGAGGGCCACGGCCGCGAAGAGTTGTTCGACGACATCGACCTCACCCGTACCGTGGGCTGGTTCACCAGTCTGTTCCCGGTGAAACTGCCGGTGGCGGCGCAGGTGGGCGACACCATCAAGCAGGTGAAGGAGCAACTGCGTGCCATTCCCGACAAAGGCCTGGGTTTCGGGGTGCTGCGCTACCTGGGCGATGCAGCTACCCGGGAGGCCATGGCCGGGTTGCCACAACCACGTATCACCTTCAACTACCTGGGCCAGTTCGACGGCAGCGGTGCGGGTGAGCACGACGCGCTGTTCGCCCCAGCTTCGGAAAGCGGCGGGCGCCCGGTGAGCGAGCAGGCGCCATTGGGCAATGCACTGACCATCAACGGGCAGGTGTACGCAGGCGTATTGAAGCTGGACTTCACGTTCAGCCGTCAGCGTTTGGCCGCAGACGCCATCGAACAGCTGGCCCAGGCCTACGTTGCCGAACTGCGCACGGTGGTGGAGCACTGCCTGGCTCTGGGTCAACCATGCCTGACCCCGTCGGACTTCCCGCTCGCAGGCGTGAGCCAGGCGCAACTGGACCGCTTGCCGGTACCCGCCGTAGCTGTCGAGGACTTGTACCCGCTCTCGCCCATGCAGCAGGGCATCTTGTTCCATACCCTCGAAGCCGCCCAGCAAGGCTTGTACGTCAGTCAGACCAGCGTACAGGTGCAGGGGCTGGACACTGCACGGTTCGTCGACGCCTGGCAGCAGATGGTCGATCGCCACGAAATCCTGCGCACAGGCTTCTGGACCGAAAGCCACCTGCGTGAACCGCTGCAATGGGTGGCCAAGCGTGCCGAACTGCGGGTGCGTGAACTCGACTGGCGCGACCGTCCGGTCAGTGCTGGCGACCTGCAGGCCCTGGCCGAGCAGGACTATGCCCGTGGCTTCGACTTGCTCCAGCCGCCGTTGATGGGCCTGACCCTGGTGCGCCTGGACGATGAGCGTCAGCAACTGATCTGGAGCAGCCACCACATCCTGATGGACGGCTGGAGCCACTCACGTCTGCTCGGCGAGGTGTTCGCGGTTTATGGCGGGCAAGCGCTGCCCGGCAAGCGCGGCAGCTACCGCGACTACATCGGCTGGCTGGCGGCCCAGCCGCAGGCGCAGATGGAGCAGTTCTGGAAGGACAAGCTGGCCGGGCTCGAAGGGCCCACCTTGCTTGCCACCGGCCTGCATCCTGCGCCCGACACCAACGCCGACGGTTACGACGCGCTCTACCTGAACTGGGACGCCGCGCAAACCCGGCAATTGCGCGACCAGGCCCAGCGCCTGCGCGTTACGCCCAATACGCTGATCCAGGCGGCCTGGCTGCTGTTGCTGCAACGCTACACCGGGCAATCGCGCGTGTGCTTCGGGGCGACCGTCGCCGGGCGTCCTGCGAGCCTGCCGGGCGCTGAGGACATGCTCGGCCTGTTCATCAACACGTTGCCGATCATCCAGGCGCCCGAGCCCGAACAACCGGTTGGCCAGTGGCTGCAAGCCCTGCAGGACTACAACGTACAGGTACGCGACTACGAGCACGTGTCCCTGGCCGACGTGCAGCGCTGGTCCGGGCAGAGCGGCCAAGCGTTGTTCGACAGCATCGTGGTGTTCGAGAACTACCCCTTGGACGAGCGTCTGCAAAACGCCGGCGAAGACGGTTTGCGTTTCGGTGCCAGCGAAGGTCGCGATGTGACCAACTACGCCATGGACTTGGCGGTGCACCTGGATGACACCCTGAGCATCGAATTTCTGTACTGGCGCAGCCGCTTCAGCGACACCGCTTGCCAAAGCATTCGGCGCAGCTTCGAATGCTTGCTCCTGGAACTGCTGGGTGATCCGCTGGCGCCTGTCGGCAGCCTGCGCATGCTCGATGCCAGTGCCCAGCGCCAGCAAGCGCAGGCCAACTGCCTGAGCGCCAACCCGAGCCCCACACCGTTGCTGCAATGCATCGCCAGGCATGTGCAGGCACGTGGGCAACAGGTGGCCGTCAGCTGCGCTGGGCAGTCCTTGACGTATGCCGAACTGGACCACCGTGCCAACCGCCTGGCCCTGGCCCTGATCGATGCCGGGGCGGCTCCGGAGGTACGTGTGGGGGTGGCGCTGGAGCGCTCGGTGGAGATGATCGTGGCCTTCTATGCGGTGCTCAAGACTGGCGCTGCGTATGTGCCGATCGACATCGACTACCCGCGCGAGCGTGTGCAATGGATCATCGAGGACTCGGCCATGCGCCTGCTGGTCAGCCAGGCCAGCGTCAGCGAGCGTTTACCGAGCACGGAAGGGGTCACCACGCTGTTGCTCGAATCGTTCGCGCCGCTGCAGGCGCAGGTCACTGTGCCTGCGGTCACGATCGACGAAGACAACCTGGCGTACCTGATCTACACCTCCGGCTCGCTGGGTAAGCCCAAAGGGGTCGCGGTTGCCCGCGGGCCGCTAGCCATGCACTGCCAGGCCATCATCGAGCGCTACGCGATGGACGCAACGACCCGTGAACTGCTCTTCATGTCGTTCGCCTTCGACGGCGCCCAGGAGCGTTGGCTGTCGACCCTGGCCGCAGGGGGGCAACTGGTGTTGCGGGACAACCGCCTGTGGACGCCCGAGGAAACCTGGCAGGTGCTTCATCAGCAGGCCATCACCATCGCCTGCTTCCCGCCCGCGTACCTGCAACAGTTGGCCGAATATGGCCAGGCCTTCGACACCCCGCCACCGGTGCAGATCTACTGCTTTGGCGGCGACGCCGTGGCCGATGCCAACTTCGAACTGGTCAAGCGCACCCTGCGCCCAAGGCTGCTCACCAACGGCTACGGCCCTACTGAAACCGTGGTCACGCCGTTGCTGTGGGTGGTCGATACCGACCAGCGCTGCGAGGCGGCCTACGCCCCGATCGGCACGCGGGTGGGCGAACGCACGCTGCATATTCTCGATGCTGGCCTGAACCCGCTGCCCGACGGTGTGCCGGGTGAGTTGTACATCGGCGGGCAAGGGCTTGCGCGGGGTTACCATGCCCGCCCAGGGCTGACTGCCGAGCGTTTCGTCGCCGACCCCTGTGGCAACGGCGCACGCTTGTACCGTACGGGTGACCTGGTGCGCCGCCGTGCAGACGGGGTGATCGACTTCCTCGGTCGCCTGGACCACCAGGTGAAGATCCGAGGCTTCCGCATCGAGCTGGGCGAAATCGAGGCCCGCTTGCGCGATCAGCCTGAAGTCCGCGATGCGGTTGTCGTGGCCCGCGACACCGAAGGCGGCAAGCAACTGATCGGCTACGTGGCCATCAGCAACCCTGCGCTGCAGGGCGAGACGTTGCGCATGGCCTTGCAACAGGTGGTGCCCGACTACATGGTGCCTGTACAGATCCTGGTGCTGGAGCAGCTGCCGCTGAGCCCCAACGGCAAGGTCGACCGCAACGCCCTGCCGGACCCGTCCTTCAAAGGCCGCGAATATGTGGCACCGCGCAACGCGCTCGAAGCCGGCCTTGCCGCGATCTGGCAAGACGTTCTGGAACTGGAGCGGGTCGGGGTGACCGACAACTTCTTCGAACTGGGCGGCGATTCGCTGCGCACCTTGAAGGTGTTGTCCAAGGTGCGCAATCAACCGGAGCTGGGCTTTGAACTGAAGCTGCGTGACATGATGAGCAAGCCCACCATCGCCGAGCTGTCCGGTTACGTAGACGAGGCCGTGGCCGTGCTCTCACCGCTGCTGCCGCTCAACCGCCCAGTCGAGCAGTGCGAACCGCTGTTCTGCCTGCACGCCGGGTTCGGCACGGTGTTCGACTATGAGCCCCTGGCGCGGCGACTGGATGGGGTACGCCAGGTCATCGGCGTGCAATGCCGCATGTTGCTGGACAAGCAGTGGCAGGACAGCTCGCTCGAAGCCATGGCTCAGGACTATGCCGCGTGCATCCGCGAGCAGCAGCCACAGGGGCCTTACCACGTGCTTGGCTGGTCGCTGGGCGGGCCGTTGGCGTTGCTGGTCGCCCGGGTGCTGGAGGGGCAGGGCCAGTGTGTGCAGTTCGTGGGGCTGGTGGACAGTTTCGTGCCGGGTGACCAAGGCCCGGAGGACGACCTGACCGAAGAGCTGCGCAACTTCCTGTCGATCATCCTGGACCAACCGCCCGAATGCCTGCCCGCGTTCGACTTGTCCACTGACGAATCCCACCCGGCACTCGAAGCCCTGGTGACCGAGGTACAGGCCCATGTGCTGGGTAGCGGCGATGTACCGCGCTTCGGCGCCGAGGAACTGGTGCATGCGTTCACGGTGGCGCTGCGCCTGAAGGCGCTGTCGCGACGCCTGGCACCCCTGCCGGCCATTGAGTGCCCGGCGAGTTTCTGGTGGGCCGAGGAGGGGTATGGCGCACTGGCCAAGGCCTATCAACGACGGTTTAGCGCGGACGGCGCCACGCTCATCGAGGCGTCGCACTTCGACATTCTCAAGCAGCCACAACTGCTACGGGAGGTGTGCGAGTGCCTGGACGCAACCACCGAAACCCAGGGGCGCGTGTGAAGCGCGCCCTGTCACTGACTTTTCAAGCAAGGATCGAACATGGCATTGCACCCTGACCTGGCAGCGTTTCTGGAACTGGTCGAATTCGGCAGGCTGACTGGCAAGAGCCAGCCCATGCACGCGATGGACGTGGCACAGGCCCGCGCTGAGTTTGCCGCCAGTTCGCAAATACTCGACCCCAGCCCGCCCGGCGACCTGAGCGTCAGCGAACTGACCATACCCGCCCGGGACGGCGCCCGTTTGCCCGCACGGCTCTATCGCAATGGGGATAGTGGCGATGCGCTCCAACCGGTGATCCTTTACCTGCACGGCGGCGGTTATGTGGTCGGCAGCCTCGACTCGCACGATTCGGTGTGCCGCCGCCTGGCGAGCATGGGCGATTTTGCGGTGCTCGCCCCGGATTACCGACTGGCGCCGGAGCACAGTTTCCCGGTGCCCCTGAACGACACGCTCGACGCCGCCAACTGGTTGGCCGAGCATGCCCCGGGGCTTGGGCTGGACAACCGCCGGGTCGTCTTCGCTGGCGACAGCGTCGGCGCCAGCCTGGCGGCCGTCCTGGCGATCACCGCGGTCAAGGCCCCCGAAACGCTGGCGATCAAGCCGTTGGCGCAACTGCTGTTCTACCCCGTTACCGACCTGTCACGCCTGCGTGACTCCCATCGCCAGCATGCCGAAGGCTATTTACTGGAGACGCAGACGCTTGAGTGGTTCTACCAGCATTACGCACCGCTGCCCGAACAACGCCTGGACTGGCGCGCCTCGCCGCTGCTGGCCCAAGTGGACACACCGCTGGCGCCCGCGTACCTGTGGGTGGCGGAGTATGACCCACTGCATGACGAAGGCCTGGCGTATCGCGACTGGTTGCAGGCGGGCGGAACGCAGGTCACGTTCGCGCGGGCGGAAGGGCTTAGCCATGACTTTTTGCGGATGTCGGGGTTGGTTGGGCAGGTGGGAGGGATTTATCGGGATGTGGGGGGGTGGTTGGGCGCAGTGGGGGGATGAGGTGGGGCGTGCTTACATCTGCGCCGGCGGCTTCTTCTCTTGCAGGCTGGTGAATTGGTTGCCTTTCTAGGTAACCGTTCTCACCCGCCAATGTGCGTTGAGGTCATGACGTGGTTGGCCTCAGGGTCAAGCTCAGGCCCAGTTGCAGGCGACATCGTCACCTTCGACTTCTGTAATACGCATATCGTGACGCAACGCAGTGATGCGGTTTTCGGTGAACGGCTTGCCGACCGTGTGGCGTTTGTAACGGCCTGATCGGGGTTATGCCCAAACTCGGAGTGCCGAACTGGCTGGCGCCACCAAAAGCCTGTTTCCAGCGCAGAGACACGCGTGTGGCAGACTCTGGGTCGGTGAGATGCCAGTCGAAGAAATTGTGATAAAACTCTCTCGGCCCTTAAAGCGAAGTTCCTTATCCAGCAACAAGGAATGGTGTTTGCTGTCCTTTGTCGCGAAGACGTATGTCCAGGATCCGGGCCTCATGCGGTTGCAGATCGTCTACCGTGAGGTGAACCCCGGGCGTATAAAGCTGCGTTAGTGGATTTAAAATACTCTCCTGATCCATTATCAGCACAGACTGTAATCTTCTGCGTCGAGATTGATATAGGTATCGGTGATTGAGCTAAAGTGCAGGATTTCCTTGAGTTATGCTTTGAACCCAAGAGTCGAATATGTTTCCCGGTGTTAATTCAGGGTCTCCGGAAAATACTTTATCGTATCTAAGCTTTGCTCGCATTTTATTGCTTTCTACGACGTAGTGGATACGCATTTCACTAGGTACTTCTTGTTTGAGTTCGTTGCATTTTTCTTCGAGGGATTCTAGGTCGTCGAGACCTATGTCTAGCATGGAGTTCATTCTGTTTTCTGATGTGTCATATTGGGGCTCTCCTGTTTTCAAGGCGCTATTTATATTTTCTTTTTCTACTATGGTTCCGTTTATTTTGTAAAGAACATCGAATGCAGTCATTCCATCTTCGTTTGCGGCGTAGATGTAGATTTCATCGGCCCTGTGCTCGATATATTCTAATGCGATGCTGGCCATGTCTGCTTGGATTTCGGAAAGATAGTCTTCAAAGGTTTTTTCCATGATTATGTCTCTTAATTTCTCAATCTGACTCTTTTGGTTTTTCCGTCGCTCACTTGTTCGATGGTGAAACTGTTTGGTCTTGATGATGCTCCTGAGTAATTTGGGGTGATTTTTACAGAGACATTTTTACCATTTTTTATCGCTTGCCCACTCATTTTCAAGTCTTTTGTATGGCCCGGTGTTGGTAGAGGCTGACTGGCTTACAATATTGTCCAATTTGGGAGATCCGCCGAATCTATCGCCAATCAGGTGTCCTGCGTGATCGCCGCTCATTTTTTCTGGCGAGTTTGGGTTGTGAGGTAGTCGTTTTTCTCTCTTCGTAAATTTAAGGTCGTTGGCTGTTACTTCTCTGATTCGACCTAGGTTGTCGGTTTCATAAATATATTCGTGCTCGCCAGTCTTGTATCTGCTGTTGGGTTTTGGTCTTCCGTTTGGTCCGAGGTGTGAACCATCTCGGGCGACAAGCTCATTTACTTTTGCGCCATCTTTTCCTTTGTAAGGTATGTCCTCGGCATGTTTAGTAAATTGTTCTGAGCCTTCCCTTGCAGTCCTCTCTGCTGTTTCTTTAGTTGAGCGCTCGGCTACCTCTTTCGCAGCCTTGACCGAAGCTTCCACCGTTGCCTTTGTCGCATGTCGCACGACTTTGCCTGCAGTGCCAACATACCCTGCAAAGGGAATAGCCGAAACCAGGGACAGGGCCGCGCCCGCATAATCACCTCGCGTAAGGCTGATTCCCGCATTGGCAATGTCGGCGATCTCGCCCACCACCGGAATCAGGCCAACGATATCCAGCCCCAGCTGAACACCATCGAGTATCTCATCGCCCGTAATACCTTCTGCCGGTGTTTCGCTCTTGACTTCGGCGTTGGCGTCATCGGCTGCCTTACCAGAAGCAGCTGTTTCACCGTTCACCCGGCCCAGCGTACTGCCGTTGGGCGTGGTTGTAGCGCCACCGCTTCGCGACGAGGGATACAGCTCAGAGTAGGTCGGTATGTCCTCCAAGCCAGCCAGTTCCCTGTGAAACGCTTCCTGACGAAGGGCCTCATACTGCGTCTCATCCAATTCAAGGGATTTGCCCCATTCATGGGCGCCATCGGCGAAGTCGACCAACACGTTGCCTGCACCGTCGGTCTGCACGAACATTCTGTCTGGCCCGCCCGATAGTTTGCGCAGCGGCACTTCGTGTACCTGGACGACCAATGTGTCCAGTTGGAGGGGCTGCTCGCTCATGGCATCAGCTCCCATTCATCCAGAACAGGTCCCCATGGCGAACCAAGTGACGCCCTTCCGCGCGCACGGAGCTGCTGTGCTCCAACGGGTGGCATTTGCCCTCGACGGTACCGCTCTTGACGCCTTTGGCTTGGCCGGCAGCGTCACCGATGGTCTTGGGGGTGAAGCTGCGCTTGTACACGACGACCGGATGCCCATTGGCGCGAACGCTCTTCGCTACGCCCGAGCTGGTATCCAGTTCGGCTGTGACGGGATAGGGAACGGGTGGAACGCTGCTGCCCATCGGTGTTTTGCAAACGTCTGGCGCGATGCTGATGACCGTCCATTTCGTCTGTTGTCGAGCCATTACGTTATCGGCCATTTCAGACGTGCTCCCTGCTGCGGTGTGGGGCGCGACGAATGATGGGGGCGTTGGGATTGGTTTCGAAACGCGCTTCGAGCACGCGAATATCAAGCGAATTGGGCAGGCTGATGCGGTGGGTCATCGACAGGGTCATGGCATCGGTGTCGATACGCAATGTGTCGGTGAGCATGGGCAGCGGCAGCATTACACCGTTGTTCATGCGCATGAGCACGAAGGGGCGGTGACCTGGGAGCTGGACTTCACAGTGCCCATCCCGGCTCAGGGATGGATCAATCAGGTTGAACAGGGCAACGCGTGCATCTGGTGTAGGAAAAGTAACTTGCTGGTCAACCGGGGCTCCGTTCCAGTAGCCAAAATCGAAGTCCTGGGGCAGTCCTGGCCAGTGGTTTTCCTCCCAGCTTTCGTCATAAGTGCCAGCAAGTGCCAATCGCGGTGCCCAAGCGCGGCCAACGATGCCGAAGCCGGCCGATCTACAGCCATAAGAGGCCGCCACCTTGGATGGGCGAGAACGATGGAGGTCGGTGAACCCAGGCTTGAGGAGCGAATGCTAGGATGTCAGCGCATCCTATTAGGCAGGTTGTGGAGGAGATGGCTAATCTTGAGGCAGTTGTGCTTCGGGTTTTCAGTCTGGCTGTAGGAAAAAACTCTTTTGCTTGAAGTTCGTTCTCGTGTGGTCTTCGATCGGCCATACATGTATGTTCGTAATGGAGTACAGGTCGATCATGCGATAACATAGGTCGGGATTGGTGGCAACAGACAATCCAGGGACGTCTGTTGTTCACCTATGCTACTTGGCTTGGTTGACTTAGCTGAATTTGGATGAGCGCGAGTGTTGTGTGGTCGAATTAATTTGTAAGGTGTTCATCTTGTAGGATTTTCAAGAAAAAATGGCCGTCGTCCTCGGCTAGGAAAATATCTTCACCGTCAAGCATATATGCCCTTAGCAAAGAGTCTGTGCCAAGCTCCTTATTTCCAAGTTTGTATTGGCATTGCCCCAGTCGGTAGTGTACAAATGGATTCTTGATGCCGCCGGGTGCATTTAATGCATTAAGAAAGCTTGCTCTCGCAAGCGCGTAGCTTTCTTTGTGGTACTGGGCGTCTCCAATGGATGCAGAAAGCCACATGTACGCTTCCCAATTTGTTTTTGGTTCTGGGAGGACATCAAGCGCCTTGGACCACTCTTCAATCGCAGCATCAAATTGCTCATTGTCGATGAACTGATTCCCCCTCTGAGAGTGGAGGTCTACAATTGTGTAAGTGCTATCTGGAAGTTCCATGCTATTTCTCCTTGGCGCGTTTTTTTACAAACTCCAAGTACTTTTTTTCCTCTCCTTCAAATGCCCGATTTCCGTAGGCTTTGTATTGGGGGTAGAAAAGTTTGAAGGCATCTTCATACTCGCCGTTCTCATAAAGAATAGTTGCTTCGAGGAAGTCTGTATATTCTTCTGAGGCTTCATCAGGGCCGTATGCATTTTTCACTACCTGTAGCCAGGTCTTTGCCTTTGCTATTTGGCCTGTCGAACGGTAGAACACCGTAATTCCATATGATGCACTTTGTGAAAAGTCATATTTCATCTTGGGTTCTGGTATTGCTTCCCAGGATTCAAGAAAATTACGTTCCGCCAGCTTAAGGTCACCTGCTATCCAGGCTTTTCGTCCTGATGTCGCTAGATTGACTACTTTTTGTTGTTGGGGTTCATTTAATTCCATTGTTCTGTATTCCTAGTTTAGTGGGGGCTTGTATTGGTGTGTCTGACCAGTGGTTGCTCCTTGGCTTCTATTAATTGATCGATGCTCAAGGTAGTAATTTTTGGAGTCCAACATCCACTGTCTGACTTTAGGGCTTTTGGCTCCATGCTTGTGCCCCTCTCGGTTCCACCATTTAACGGCGTCCTCCCTGTGAGCCATATCGGCTTCGCGAATATCGTACCACTTTCCGTTTGATGCCCTGAATTCAGTTCTGCCCGTGTAAGGGTTGTCCTGCAGCTTCCCTTCTTGGCGCATTCGCTCTTGGACTTCTGCGCCGGTTCTCGATTTTTTCCCGGGTGTGCGACCAAGATATTGCTCTCGCAGCTTCATTGGCCTACGTGAGATTTTTGCCCCTGAGCTATCAGCTTGCTTTGGCTTAGCAACCTCTCTAGCGTTCCTTTCAGTGCCTTCCTTAACTGTTCGCTCAGCAGCTTCTTTCGCCGTCTTTGCCGAAGCCTCCGCAGTTGCTTTCGCCGCATGCCGACCGATCTTGCCCGCAGTCCCTACATACCCCACAAAGGGAACAGCGGACAACAAGGATAGGGCCGCCCCCGCATAGTCGCCACGGGCCAGGCTGATCCCTGCATTGGCGACGTCAGCGAGCTCGCCCACCACAGGTATCAGGCCAACGATATCCAGCCCCAACTGCAGACCATCCAGTATCTGATCGCCTGTGATGCCTTCTGCCGGTGTTTCGCTTCCTACCTCCGGATTGGAGTGCACCGCAGCATCGCTAGTAGCGGGCGTTTCGCCGTTTACCCGTCCCAGCGTATTGCCGTTGGGCGTGGTTGTAGCGCCACCGCTTCGCGACGAGGGATACAGCTCAGAGTAGGTCGGTATGTCCTCCAAGCCAGCCAGTTCCCTGTGAAACGCTTCCTGACGAAGGGCCTCATACTGCGTCTCATCCAATTCAAGGGATTTGCCCCATTCATGGGCGCCATCGGCGAAGTCGACCAACACGTTGCCTGCACCGTCGGTCTGCACGAACATTCTGTCTGGCCCGCCCGATAGTTTGCGCAGCGGCACTTCGTGTACCTGGACGACCAATGTGTCCAGTTGGAGGGGCTGCTCGCTCATGGCATCAGCTCCCATTCATCCAGAACAGGTCCCCATGGCGAACCAAGTGACGCCCTTCCGCGCGCACGGAGCTGCTGTGCTCCAACGGGTGGCATTTGCCCTCGACGGTACCGCTCTTGACGCCTTTGGCTTGGCCGGCAGCGTCACCGATGGTCTTGGGGGTGAAGCTGCGCTTGTACACGACGACCGGATGCCCATTGGCGCGAACGCTCTTCGCTACGCCCGAGCTGGTATCCAGTTCGGCTGTGACGGGATAGGGAACGGGTGGAACGCTGCTGCCCATCGGTGTTTTGCAAACGTCTGGCGCGATGCTGATGACCGTCCATTTCGTCTGTTGTCGAGCCATTACGTTATCGGCCATTTCAGACGTGCTCCCTGCTGCGGTGTGGGGCGCGACGAATGATGGGGGCGTTGGGATTGGTTTCGAAACGCGCTTCGAGCACGCGAATATCAAGCGAATTGGGCAGGCTGATGCGGTGGGTCATCGACAGGGTCATGGCATCGGTGTCGATACGCAATGTGTCGGTGAGCATGGGCAGCGGCAGCATTACACCGTTGTTCATGCGCATGAGCACGAAGGGGCGGTGACCTGGGAGCTGGACTTCACAGTGCCCATCCCGGCTCAGGGATGGATCAATCAGGTTGAACAGGGCAACGCGTGCATCTGGTGTAGGAAAAGTAACTTGCTGGTCAACCGGGGCTCCGTTCCAGTAGCCAAAATCGAAGTCCTGGGGCAGTCCTGGCCAGTGGTTTTCCTCCCAGCTTTCGTCATAAGTGCCAGCAAGTGCCAATCGCGGTGCCCAAGCGCGGCCAACGATGCCGAAGCCGGCTGGCCTACTGCCATAAGAGGCCGCCACCTCCGCCATGGCAGCAGCATTTAGCGGGCCAGATGGATGCCGCGAGCGCAGCAGCCGCTCGATGGGGTCGTGCAAAGGCTCGATCTGAGGCGCAGGCAGGCTGGCGAGCTTTTCGCCGGTCTGCTCGTAGTGCAACTTTTCATGGCGACGTTCCAGCCAGCCACAGCCCAGCGGATTACTGAAGCAGACTTCATTGATCAGGAACTCAGAGGCATCGGGGTTATGCCCAAACTCTGAGTTGGCGACGTGGCTGGCGCCACCAAAAGCATGCTCCCAGCGCAGAGGTACGCGCGTGGCAAGCTCTGGTTCGGTAAGATGCCAGCCGACGAAGTTGCGATGAAACTCCCGTGGACCGGTGAAGCGCAGAGTCTTGTCCAACAACACGCGTGGTGTAAGTTGCTCCCTGTTGCGTTGTCGAACCTCGAGTATTCTTGCTTGGTGCGCCTGTAATTGATCGGCTGTGAGGTAAACATTCAGCGCCCGCTTCGGAGGTAGCGGATCAGGAATTACATGCTTGGGGCGGGTTGATGTAACACGGACACCGGCTTCCCATGAAGTCGCAGGTTGCCCTGCCGGCGCGTAGGAATGGCCGACGACGATGACATCACAGCGTGGCTTGAATGGCGCCAAGTCGCTCTCTTCGAATACGGAACTACTACCGGCCTCTGCGTAATAAGTGTCAGCCAGGCACAGCGGTAGAGGTTCATTGTCGATCACGATGGCCTGTAATTGCCCAGGACGGCCCTCAATTACCTCTAGTCGGTATCCGACTTTCATGGCGATTACAGGATGTTCCTGACCATCAAGCGCGAGCGCACTGAAGCACATGACGTCAAACGGCGTCAGGTTGCGAAACTCCATCTTGGGTTACCCCTTCAGTTTATATCGACATCCTTGCCGTTGATTTGCACAGGCCCTGTGGCACTGAAGTCAAAGTTGCTGCCGTTGATCAAAACTGCTCCGTCGGACTTCATTACAAAGGTGGACTTACCGACGGTTATGCTCAGTTCGTCACCGGCGGTGATGCTGAAGCGATTGCCGACCATCACTGATTTATGAATCCCCACCTGTTCGCTTTGGCTTAACCCGACCGTCGTGTTCATGGCCGCGCCCACACTCACCTGATACCCCGCACCGATGGTCAGGGCCTTGGCCATCGTGACGGTTTCGGTTTTGTTGGCACCGATGGAGATCGTCTCGTCATGATCAACCCGTTCACTGCGGTCGTTGCCGACAAAGGTGGTTTCGTTGTGCTTGACGACGTTGTTCTGGTCCCTCTCGGCATGGATGAAGACCTCTTGCTTATCCATTTCATCCTCAAACCGTAACTCGTTGAACCCGTCGCCCTTATGGGTCTGGCTCTTGATGGTCATGCGGGTCTTGTGGGTCGGCAGGTCGTAGGGTGGCAATTGGTCACCGCAGTAGGTGCGTCCGGTGATCATCGGCTGGTCGGGGTCGCCGTTGACGTAGTGGATGATGACGTCCTGACCGATGCGGGGAATGGCCATGGCGCCCCAGCTGCCACCGGCCCAGCTCTGGGACACGCGCACCCAGCACGAACTGAACTCGTTGTTCTGGCTCTCGCGGTCCCAAGGGAAGCTGACCTTCACCCGGCCCCATTCATCGCAGTAGATCTCCTCGTTGGGCGGGCCGACGACGGTGGCCATGTGGGGGCCGTCGATCCGTGGTTTTTGCAGTGGGGCAGGGCGCCATTCGGTCCGGCCTGGAACCAGTGCGGCGGTTTGCTCGTAGCGGGTGCTCTGCTCAACGTCGAAGGCTTCTTCTTGCAGACTCGTGAGCTGGCTGCCGGTGTGCGTGACCGCGCGGACGCGCCAGTGCAGGTTGAGGTCATCACGCGGGTGGCCGGTGAGGGTAAAGCTCAGGCCCGGTTGCAGACGCACGTCATCGCCCTGGACTTGGGCAACGCGGACGTCGTGACGCAGGGCGGTGATGCGGGTTTGCGTGAAGGGTTCACCCACGGCATCACGCTTGTAGCGCCCTGGGTAATCGAAGTACTCGTAGTCGGCGGACTGATGTGCCAGGAAAGGCCCAGAAGCTCTGTGCTCCTGTCGATACGCCGGGTGAGTGAAGGTGTAGTCGCGTTGGACCTGGCGGGCAGTACGCACGCGTTCGGTATAGCTCAGGCGGCGCAGGCAGGCGATGGGCGGGTCGCCTGCGCTGTTGGCGTGGTACAGAACCGTGTCGGGACCAAGGCTCTGGCTGTCTTCGAAAAAGCCCTCATCTTCATCAGCGGCCTTGATGGCCCCATGACTGATCAATCCAAAAGACTGCAGCCGGTCGGTGATGATGAGCGCGTGCGACGTTTGACTGTGGACGAAGCGATAGACGAAACCTTCTTCAGCGGCAAGGCGCGCAAAAAATGCCAGGTCCGTCTCGCCTGCCTGAACGCAGAATTCGCGGACTTGGTGGGCCATACTGGCGCGCAGTTCGTAGCGGGTGATGCCCTGACGCTCCAGCATCAGCTCAAGAATCTGCGGCACCGTCTTATGCTGGAAGATGCGCCAGTTCGAACGCAGGTCGGCCCGGGCCAACTGGGGCTCGACCAGCGCGTGATAGTAGGTGCGGTAGAAGCCGCTTTCAGCCTGGCTGAAGCGGCTGACCAGACCGTGCACGTAGCGCACCGGGCGTTCACCCTTCCAGATGGTAAAAAGTACGGGCTTGTCGAGCAGGTGGCCGAAGTCGATATCATTTTCGAAGCTGATCAATTTCAGCTCCAGCTCGAAGGGCATGCTGATCCCCTCTCGGAGTTCGAACGACACCACTTCGAATTCGGCGTTGCCAACTAGAGGCTGGAAGCTGTAACGCAAATCAGATTGGCTCGGCATGAGAAGTCCTTGTCCGCCGTCTGAGGTGACATAACGTCCGGGCAGGTAAACCCGCCCGGAGCATTCATGAAAATCAGGCGACTGGTACGCGCCAATCGTCAGAGCCACTGGTACCGGCCACGGTGTGCTCCCAGACGATCTTCCTATAGGTCATCGCAACCTCGACCAGCTGCGTGTAGTTCTCGTTTACCTTGTCCTGAACGTGGGGAAGGACGGTGTTGATGCTGACGATGGTTGCGTCTACAAGCGTGGTGGAAAAAAAGTGCTCTTGTTTGCCTTCTGTCGAGGTGCGGTACCATTTGACTTCGACACTCGGCAGCATTTCGCCTGTGACCAACGCTTGGTACATCAACGGCGTGGCCTTATTGAGTGAGCTGGTGAACGTGAATGGCTTGTGTACGCGTTGACCGCTAGGTTGACCATTCTGTGGATCGGTGGGAGTGGTCACTTCATGCTTGATCTGCTGAACCAGAATTTCATCTTCATGACCTTGCTGATAAACGTTCCCGACCGAGTCAGCAGTGAATGCACCTGCGGTAATGTTGCCTTGTTTCTGTCCAGTGATCTTGATGTAAGCGGGTGTTGGCATGGCAGTTTCTCCTGCGTCCATGTGGGTAAAACACGCGCACTCCAGAGTGGCGTGGCCATCGAAACCGATGGGCTTGTCAACGAAGCGATCGCTTCGTGGATTCTTCTCGGTCCTTTACGCCGTCCCTCGGCACTCTCACTGCTGCAAGATGCCGTTGAGCGATGCCAGTACTTCGGTAGTGATCAGGTGCAAGCGGTAGCTGTAGATGCTGTAAGCCGCCGTCATGGCCGCCGCGCAGATCAGCAAGGGGCTCCACCACGGCCATGTTCGGTTCATGCGAAAGTGACGGGGGGCAACGTTGCTGTACGGGTCGCAGACCTCTGCCGGGGTCGGGCCGCGCAGCTCACGCAAGGTGGCGTGGAGCTGGTGAATCAAGGCGTTCAACGCTTCTTCGCCTCTCGGTGCAATGGCGTACTTGCCCCTGAGCCCCAGGCACAAGGCGAAGTACATGAACTCCAGCACGTGCTGGTAGCGTGCTGGCTCAAGCATCAGCCGCGAGAGCACAGTGAAGAACTTCTCCCCACCCCAGGTTTCGTCATGGAAAATGCTCAGCAGCGGTTCCTGGCTCCAGCAACTGGCCTTGCCCCAGGGGCGATCCATGACGGCCTCGTCGATGAACAGGCACAAGCCGTAGGAGTACGCCAGGATCTGGGTCGGCTCGCAGCCGCGTTGGCGCATCTCTTCTCTGATGGTGTCGACTTGATTGCGTACTTGAAGGTGCACAGCCTGAATGTTGGGCAGTGAATCGAGCGTGCGCAGGCGTATCACCAGACCGAACAGCGGCGCGGCGGCATCGAGCATGGGGTTGGCGTAGCCGCCCCGGAGCTGGAAGTCCGGATCGGCCATGTAACCCTCAATAGAAGGTTCGTTAAGCGCATTGGAGGCGGCTGATGACTTGGCGTCGCTCGCTGCGTTGGCGATTGCCTTGAACAATGTCTTGCTACCATCGTGCGTGTGGTCAGTGGCATCTCTCATCTCATTCACCCCTGATCGCCCAGAACTGCAGCTCAAGCCCAGGGAAGTCCCCGGCGACATGGATACCGAAGCCGCTGGAGGTTTTCATGCCTGCCCAGGCGGCATCGCGACGGTCCAGCTCGAAGTAGGTGAAGCCCGCATGGAAGGGCAGATCACGGGGCGCCACGGGCAAGGGCACCAGCGCAATGCCCGGCAGTTGCAGCGGCACGGCTTCGTTAAGCGCTTCAAGTGAGACCACTTTGGCTTTCTGCACGAACAGCTGGCGCAAGGTGGCCGGCGGCAGGTTGGCGCGTACGGCCAGGATGAAGTCGGCCTGGTCGATCAGGCGGCGGTCTTCGAGTGTGGCCGTCATCACGCCGTAATCCAGCGTTTGCAAGGGAAGTGAAACGGCGCGCGGCTGCAACACGGTGCTCAACGCCCGGCGCAGGGTGTCCTCCAGTGGCTTGAAAGCGTTGCGCAGCGCAGTATGGTGGTAGGCCGGGTATTCCTGCGCCAGCCGGCTTTCGTCGGTGAAGGTGACGAACTCACCGCAGGCCTGGCTCATGCACAGGTACAACTGCTCTGGGTGTACCTGACCTTGCCTGGCCAGGTGCTGGAAGCACGGCCACCAGCGGTTCATGGCCTGCAGCAGGTTGAAGTCGCGGATATCGGCGATGCCCGACTGCCCGGAGGCGCCGATGCGGGCCGCCAGGTTGCGGGCCCGCTCGCGAAGGGTGTGGGTGATTTCTTCCAGAAAGCGTTGCAGTGCTGGTATTGCGCGCACCGAAACGCTGGTGGGGTAGAAGCCTTCATCCAGTTGCAGGCTGCCGTCGGGGCGTCGTTCCAGGATGCGGGCCAGTGCCAGGCGGGTGTAGGCGCTGCTGTCGTCCGCCTTGCGCTTGAGTTGCAGGTTGGGCACGGCCAGGTCGACGTGGACCAGGTCACCGTCGGGGCTGTGGGTGTCCTTGATTTCCTCGGCCTGTGCGCTGTAGCGAAAGTTGGCGGCATTGTCTGGCCAGCTCACCTCTCGGCCGCCTTCGGTGCGCAGCGGCAGGCACAGGTAGATCTCGCTGTCTTTCGCGCCGTCGTCGTCGATCTCAAGTGCAGCCGGTGGCGGCAGGTCGGCGGGTATATCGAACACCGTGCCATCGGGCATGATGCCCCGCGCTCGCGTGATGGCGACCTTGCCCAGGCTCAAGTATTCATCGTTCAGCTGCAATTCGCTGAACCCATAGAACGCCGCATTGAGGCTGGCCAGACGTTGCAGCAGGGCCGCTTCGCTGGCGCGGGTCGCCTGTTGGAAATGCTGTGGCTTGACGAACAGGCCTTCAGGCCACAGGACGGGGTTGCGTGAACTCATGAGCGCTCCGAGTCAGCGTGAGTGAGGGGAAGGGCTGGCATCAGTCCTCTTCCTTGAGCAGGACCTGGGTGTCGTTGAGCATCACCGACAGGACGATCTGGTGGCCGCGCGGGGCAATGCGCAGCACCTGGCTCCAGGTGGCGTCTTGCTGGTTGCTGTAGTCGGCGATCACCGCGACGAACCGGGTTTCGGGGTCGATGGGCGCGTAGGGGATGAACTTGAACTGGCCAGGCCGAAGCAGATAGTCGTCATCGCGGATGTAGGTGCTGCGCAGTGCCTTGGCTGGGTCCTGGTCCAGCAGGGCGTACACGCTGTTGCGCAGCAGGGAGTCGTCGCGCAACTGCAGGATTTTGATGGCCATGGGCGTTGCGACTGGTTCGGTGTTCGCGGCGCGGGTGTAAGGAAGTGTCAGCACGACGGTTGGGTCGTCGTAACGGCCGGGGGCGCTTTCTTCCAGTGGGGAGCGCGGCAAGTCAGCGTCCTCATTCTCCGGCAGGGCGACGGGTGACATGGCCGGAAATTGGTCCTGGAGGTAGTCAAGCAGTGCACCGACTTTCTCGGTCAGGGCGTACGGGTCACCAGCGCTCAGGCTGACCGCGTAGGGGCTGGGCTCGAGGGTGCTGGCTTGTTCTGCTGCCGTCTCGACGCTGTAAGGATTGGCATTGAGCGTTGGGCTGGCGTTGATGCTGAACGCGACCTGGGTGGGGTGGTCCTTGGGCGGACCAATCGGTAGCGAATGATCCATGACCACTTGGCTGGCTCTGTTCCATGAGGTGCATCCGGTCAACACGAGCAGCGTAGCCAGCAGCGGTATCAGCGAAAAGGCTCGTTGGCTCATGAGCGTGCTCCAGCGTCCAAAGACAGCAAGGGATCGACGTGTTCAGCGCCGTCGATCGCCACGGCCTCCAACGCGGCCAGCGGATCGTTGCCGATACCCAGCTCGAAAACCGAACAGATGTCAGTGGCGACCTTGCGGGTGACAGCAGTGCACGGGCTACCTTGGGCGGGTGTGTCGAGCAACCAGTGATCGAGGCTGCTGTGCTCAGCCCGCAGCAACCCCTCCAACGAACGCGTATGCGCTTGTGAAAGCCGAACCAATAGCCGGTAAGCGCCGACACGCAGCTGGTCGCCTTCGAGCAGCCGTCTGGCAGTGAGCGTTCCCACACACTCGAGACTGGCGTTCAGGTAGGTGCCTTGGCAGTGATCGATGACGCAGAACCCGCCCTCCATCCAGCGTATTTCGCAGTGGACCGGCGCGACCTTTCCCTCTCGGTCATTGAGTTGCCAGGTGGCCTCGGCACTGCCAAGGGTGCCGCCGGCGCGATCGAACTGATGGCGGGCGCTGACGTTGGGCTGGAGTTGCTCCAGATTGATGATGCTCAAGGTCAACAAGCTCATGAACGCCCCCTGAAACGCACTACTGGGGTGATCTGGCCATGGCGGTCGTCGACGAAACTGGTCCAGCCCAGTAGAGCGCCCTGCACAGGGTGCAAGCAGAAGGGCGATAACGCGTTGTGCTTTAGCCGCAGCTCCAGGTCGTAGGCCAGGCCATCGCGCAGCAGGAAGTCGATCAGTGCGCGCAGGCGATTGAAATTGATGCCGTTGGGCAACAGCGCACGCAGCTGTTCCTGGTCCAGCTCACCGATCACGATGGTGAACTTGCTGCTGCGTGTTCGGGTGCGGCTGCCGACCATGAAGGAGTTGCCCAGCGCGCCATTTCGGCGGCCAAGCTTCACCCGCTGCGCAGCGGTGGTGGGAACCAGCCGGGTTTCGAACTCGCGGATGTGCACCTGCTTCAAATCGAAGCAGTGGGCGATGATGCCCGCCACGGTGCCGGGGGCACGACTGCGGCTGGCAATGACGCCGGCAAAGCTCAGCAATCGACTCCATGGCAACGCCGTGTGGCCGCGCAGCTGTTTGTCGTTCAGCCCGAGCAGGGCGAAGATGTACTGGGAAAAGCCATCGCTGGCTCCGGGTTGAAAGCGGATGTAGTAGCGGTACTTGCGCCAGATGCGGTGCAGCAGGCCGAGCAGGTAATGATTGAAGAAATCCAGAAACGCCGGCCGCACGCCGATGCCGTGTGCGTGCTCGTACGCCACCTGATCGAGGTAATAAGAAGGCAATGGTGAGTCTGTGCCGTGCAAGCCCATGAACGTGGTGCACACCCGGTACCGGTCGGCGTGCCCTGGCATGCGTTCGCCTTTGTAAACGTCGGCAACCGGAAAGGCCAGCCGTGGATCACAGGCCAATCGCACGCGCCGGCGAGTGGCCGGGTCTGGCCATCGGGGCTCCAGGTCATCGCCGTGCAAACCGTGCAGCCGTTCGAGCAACTGGAAGAAGTTGTATTGGTGAGCCTCTGCAAGCAGCGCGTCGGCTAGATCAGCGGTTGCTTGCCGGTCTGGATTGGCCATGTGTAGCGCTCGTTGTTGGTGGTATTGATCACTTCCAGTTGATGGAAGGAATTGATGCTGGCGTACAGGGCGAAGAAATGCGCAAGCACGCAACCGAACAGATACAGGTCCCCTTCGCAGAGAAATGCCTGTTGATCCAGTTGCAACCGGGTACGCAGGCCGCGAATGGGTTGGCCCTTGATCAGCCAATCCAGGGGTTCTGTCTGGATGCCGCGGATGCCATCGAGGCGTTTGCGGGTAGTGCGCATGTGTTGGATATCGTGCAAGGCGGCGAAGTCGTAGGCGCCGATGACCGCCTTCAACGGCTCGGCGCTGAGCAGCGACAAGTAGTTGAGCGACATGTTGGAGATCAACGCCCACTGCAACTGGCCGTCCAGGACCGGCCGGTAGGCGCGTGTCGGCGGGCAGATGTTGGTGTAGGTCGCCAGAGGCGGTGTGGCCTCGGAAATCACATTGATGTCATCGACCCCCAGTGCCACTGGCAGGTCACGGTTGGTACAGGTCAGGTCGATGGACGCCGTTTCCAGCTCTGCGATGTAGGCATTGGCATCTGCTCGCACGAAGGCGATTCGGTGGGCAACGCCATCGTCACGCAGCGAGGGTTCGATCGTGTAGCGGTAGTACAACGCAGTACGCCCCTGAGCATGCTCGATCTCATGGGCGAACGATTCGAATGGGTGGAAAATTCGCAGGTGCTCGCCGCTGCTTCCCCGCGCTGTCGTGCGGGTACTGACGACCCTGTCGACACTGAAGATTTCATAAGCGTGCCGTGCCTCGCCCTTGGGAATGAGCTCGTCTTGGGCCGAACGGCTGGACAGGTCGATGGGCTCGGCGCTATGGCTGAACAGGTTCACCGCTGGCGTGCAGAACAGGCTGAAATCTGCGTGGCCGACACGTAACGAATCAGGCAGCTGCCGAGTGAAGTGAAATTCCAGGCCGACGTGCTTGGCCGTTCGATCAGGCCAGAGTGGTGCTAGACCCGTCAGGCCGATGAAGTGGAAGCGCTGCGGGAACACAAAGTACTCCTGCAGGATCCGGTAGCCGTCGAAGACGTTTTGTGGGTATGGCAGCAGCGCTTGATCCGGGCTGAACCCCGGGAGTACGACGCAGCTGGCGGGCAGCCTGCGCACCTCGCCATCGATCGTCAATGCAACGTGGTCAAGGTACTGCGCGATCCATAAGTAGAGCGTGCGGGCGTTCTCGGTGTCGCCACTGAGGTGAAGGTCGAGGCTTGCGCAGTTCAGGGTGTTCAATGGACGCTCGACCAACGTTCGCAGCTCAAGGCGAACTACCGAGGTGTCGAGCGTCTGGGTAGCGCTTGCCGACGTCAGTTCGAAAGGATGGATGGCAACCTCGGCGCAGGTACGAAACTCGCAGGGCACCCCATCGACGGGCGTGGAGAACAATCGCGAGCCCCGCGCGATGCGCTGAGACTGGCTGAGCGCCTGTTTGCATGGCGTGAACTTCACGATCGTGGCGCTGGGTAACGGGCGCAGGTAGTTGGGCCACAGCAGCTGCAGCATGGGATGCGTCAGCTCGGGCAGGTCATCCTCCAGCTTCAGGCGCAGTTTGGCCGTCAGAAAGGCGAAGGCTTCCATCAGGCGCTCGACATCCGGGTCGCTGCCACCCTTGCCGAGCAGCCGGGCAAGCTGTGGATTGTCATTGGCGAAGTCGTTGCCCAACTCATGCAGATAACGCAACTCTTCGCTGAACCTGTCCTTGAGCGACATCGATCACCTCACCCGGGTTTGGCGGCTGTGGCCGTTGACCAACAGCTCGAGTTGCAACTGTTCCAGGCGGTTATTGACCTGCACCTGGCAGTCCAGCCTGAAATGCAATTCCAACGGGGCATGGCAATCGGGCACCGTCCTGATCGAAATCACCTGCACACGCGGTTCGAAACGCCGGATAGTGCGGCGGATGTCGGTGCTTACCTGCTTGAGGAGGTCGCCACTGCTGGCGTCGTGCCCGTTGAAGTCGTGCAGACCCAGCTCAGGGCTGCTTTGCGAGCAGCCCTGACGTGCATTGAGCAGCGTTTCGAGGTGGCGCTTGATGGCGGCGAACTTGTGCGCCGCGTTCTCCTGCCGCGAGGGCGCTCGCACTACCGACGGGGCCGCGCTTAAGCGATCGAAAAAACCACTCATGGGGTATCGAGCCGGCCAACCAGGGAGATCTCGAAGTTCGCGCCCATGTATTTGAAATGTGGGCGCACGGCGAGCGATACCTGGTACCACCCCGGATCGCCGGATACGTCCGATACCTCCACTTTTGCGGCGCGCAAAGGGCGACGGCTACGCACATCGGCCGAGGGGTTCTCCTGATCGGCGACGTATTGCTTGATCCATTTGTTGAGCTCGGCCTCCAAGTCCTTGCGCTCTTTCCAGCTACCGATCTGCTCGCGCTGCAACACCTTGATGTAGTGGGCCAACCGATTGACGATGAACAGGTAGGGCAACTGGGTGCCGAGCTTGTAATTGGTCTGCGCTTGCAACCCTTCTGGCGTCTTGGGGAAGTTTTTCGGCTTTTGCACCGAGTTGGCAGAGAAGAACGCAGCGTTGTCGCTGTCCTTGCGCATGGTCAGGGCGATGAAACCCTCTTCGGCCAGCTCGAACTCCTTGCGGTCGGAAATCAGGACTTCGGTCGGGATTTTGGCCTGCAACTGGCCAAGGGACTCGTACAGGTGCACGGGCAGGTCTTCGACGGCACCGCCGGATTGGGGGCCGATGATGTTCGGGCACCAGCGGTAACGCGCAAAGCTGTCGTTGATGCAACTGGCCAGCAAGAAGGCGGAGTTGCCCCACAGGTAGTTGTCATGCCTGCCGTCGATGTCTTCCTGATAGTGAAAGCTGTGGACGGGGTTTTCCTGTGGATGATAGGCCGAGCGCAGCATGAAGCGCGGCCCGGTCAGTGCGGTGTGGCGGGCATCTTCGCTTTCGCGAAATGCGCGCCACTTGGCATGCCGTGGGCCGGCAAAGATGTCCTTGATCTCCTTGAGGTTGGGCAGGTCCTCGAAGCTGGTCAGGTTGAAGAATTCAGGAGAAGGCGCCGCTAGAAGCGGGGCGTGAGACATGGCGCCGACCGAGGCCATGTAACTGAGCAGTTTGATGTCTGGCGAGGACGGCCCGAAGTTGTAGTTACCCACCATGGCGGCAACCGGTTCACCGCCGAATTGACCATAGCCTGCGGTGTAGACGTGCTTGTACATGCCACTGCAGGTGATGTCTGCTGCGTTCTCGAAGTCCTCGAGCAAGTCGTCCTTGCTGACATGCAAAAGTTCGAGCTTGATGTTCTCGCGAAAGTCCGTTCGGTCGACCAGTAGTTTGAGGCTGCGCCAGGCAGACTCAAGTTGCTGGAATGCGGGCTGGTGCAAGATGGCATCCATTTGCTTGCCGAGTGCCCGGTCCAACTCGGCAATCATTTGATCGACGCGGTGCTTGTTGATCAATTGATCTGGATCATGACTTTTGAGTATTTCAGTAATGAAGGCGGATACGCCCTGACGAGCGACCTGGTAGCCCTCCTGACTGGATACCAATTGGGTATGGGCCATGATCTGGTCGATCAAGGTGGCGTTGCTCAGTGTTGCGTCGGTCGTCTCGACGGCGGTGGTACGTGTTGATTTGGGCATGGGACGCTCCGTTGTCTCAGTCTTCTTCGGGTGCATCGAGCACCAGGTCCAGTTCGTTGGCCAGTTGCTTGCGCGCTTGCTCGTCGTTGAGCAGATGCTGAAGCTGCTTGCGGAACGCAGGGACGTTGCCCAGCGGCCCCTTGAGCGCCACCAGTGCTTCGCGAAGCTCCAACAGCTTGTTCAACTCCGGGACCTGGCGCGCGATGCGGTCGGGCCCGAAATCGTCAATCGACCGGAATTGCAGATTGACTGCCAGCTCCGCCTCAGGGGCGGCGCTGAGGGCGGATGGTACGGACATGGCCAGGCTGACACCGGCGTCATTGAGCACGCTGTTGAAGGTGTGGTTGTCGATGCGCATGACTGGCCGGTCTTCCAGCGCACGGGCGTCATCCAGACCAAAATCGCCCATTACCAGCATCTTGTGCGGGAGCTCTACTTCGGCCTGTTCGCCAGCGGTAGCGGGCACATACTTGATGTTGATGCGTTCTTTGGGCGCAACGGAGCCCGAGGATTTGGCCATGGCGTATATCTCAAGAAATACGTTTAATATATGTAGGATGCTTCCTACAAGTTGGTGGTACTTGTTAAGCAAGTTGCAGGATAGTTGGAAAAGGTTGCCAGCGATGGCGCCAAAAAACGATGCGCTTAGTTGTTGTGCTTCGTCCACTTCGGTTATGTAACAAAATAATATGTTGTGTTTTCTAGTCTCTGTGTACTAGCCTTTTTCGAATTCGCAGCGGTCCGCCAATCGATGATACTTGTGTTACTGAGTAAGAGAGTTGAGCAGATATGAGTGTTCGTCATGTAAGCGTCTTTGGGCTGTTGCTGCTTTTTAATAGTGCGCCAGGTGTAGGAAGTGTGAATCTGGATTGTAGGAATATTCTTTCCAATATCGAACGCTTGGCCTGTTTCGACCAGGCAGCGGGCACGCCGAGGCAGGCTGTCGATCAAAAGTGGTCGGCACCGGAGCAGGATGCGCCCACAGTGCGCCGCGTGCTGGCCCTGGAGGCAGGGCGGCCTGCCGAGGACCTCACCTTTCGCCTGGGCTCGGGAGAGTACGGCCTGCTGATCACGGCCCCTGCGATCGCTTCGGGCACACCGTCCCCGTATCTGGCCATCAGCTGTGTGCAGAACATCACCAGGTTGCAACTGATCACCGCACAACCCATCGAGGCCGGACGGGTCTCGGTGCGTTTGCGGGGCGACCGTGGCCAGACGGCTACGACCGCCTGGCAGGTGACCGAGAACGGCCAGGTCCTCGACGCCGGCAGGGGCCTGCCGGGCATCGAACAGCTCAAGCAGTTGATCGGGGCTCAGCGTATCCACGTGCAGAGCGACCACCCCGCGGTCGATGGGCTGGTCTTCGATGCCCAGGGCCTGGACCCGCTCATCGACGAGGCACGTAGAACATGCCGCTGGTAGCGCAGGTCGACGCGCATGAACTGGCCCGGCTGCTCGCTCCTATCGACGCGCAGGTACCCGCCGGCCTGTTCGATGTCGAGGACGAAACCTATCAGGCCATCGACCAGGAAATGGTCAAGCTGGGCGGGCTTCACGAGCTTTCCATCGATTGGGCGTACATCGAGGAAGCCTCCCGGCAATACTTGGCCCAGCAATGCAAGCACCTGCGCATCGCTATGCACTTGAGCGTCGCCTGGCTGCGTGGGCGCTGCTGGGAGCATTGGGTGTACGCCCTGGCGCTGCTCGCCGGGCTGGTGGAGCACTACTGGGAAGGCGCCTATCCCAAGCCGGGCCCCACTGGCTTTCTCGCCAAACGCAAGCTGGTGGCGTTGATGGTCAACCGCATGATCGAAACGCTGCCCCGGCTGGACGGCGTCACCTACCGCCCTGATCACGCCCCAGCGGCCCTGGACGCCTTGCACCGGTTGCTGAGCCAGCAAGCTGCCGCGCAATTGGACGCGGCGCTGCTCGGCGAGCTGGAGCGCTTGCTCGAAAAACACACGCTGCAGGCCAGTGGTGCTGGTAAAGCGGCTATACCCTCGGGCTCAACTCAGCCCCCAGCGGCCGCCATCCAGCCTGTGCCACTGGCCGAGGTCATTGCCACGCCGACGCCTCGGGCGGCGCGGGGCAACGAGCGCGAGGCGCGAAGGGCCATGTTGATGATGGCTGAACAGATCACCCAACAAGACCCCTACGACCCGACCGGCTATCAGCTACGCCGCTTCGGCTTGTGGGCCCACCTCCAGGCAGCGCCCCAGATCAGGCAAGGCAATCGCACCGAGCTGATGGCCGTGCCACGGGACATTGCTGGCGACTACGAAGATGCCATTGCCGCCAAGGCGGTCGATGCGGCGTTGCTCCTGCGGATCGAAAAGAGCGTGACGGCCTGCCCTTATTGGATACGCGGTAGCTACCTGGCAGCCATCGCCGCCACGGAAATGGCCATGGGTGAGGTGGCGCACGCCATTCGCGCGTCGACGGCGCGCTTCGTGCTGCGCATGCCGGCATTGCAGCAACTGTCTTTCAGCGACGGCCAGGCATTCGTCGATGACCAGTGTCTGGCGTGGCTCAAGGGATCTGCAGAGGCACCCGATCATGGGGCACCCTTCCAGGAGTTCGGCAGCCTGCGTGACGAGCTGGTCGGGCAGCTTGAAACCGGCGGCGTCGAACCGGTCCTGCTTCGATTGCAGGCGATGCAGACAGCACTCGGTGCCCCCCGCGAGCGTTGCCATACCACTGTCATCGCAGCTGATCTGCTGGCTGCGCGGGGCATCGGCTGGTTGGCCCGCGACTTGTGCGCAGCCGTGGCCAGGACAATGCAGGAAACCGCTGCCAGCGCTTGGGAGCCGGAGGTGTTTCAGCGTCTGCAGCAGTATGCAGCACCGTCGATGCAGGTTGAACGGATCAAGGAACCGGAGTCACGATGAATCAACTGTGGAAGCACTTCAAACAGTGGGGCTTGCGCCTGGCGAGCCGTATTGGCCTGGCCATGCCGCTGCTTCTTGCACTCGGTACGGTGCTCATGCTGATCGGCATCTGGTGGCTCGGCCCGCAATGGACGTGGCGTGATCAGCAACCCTTGGCAACCATTGCCCATCGGTCTCTAGCGAGCCTGACCCTGATACTGGTGCCGCTGTTGTGTTGGCTCGTCGTGCTGCGCAGGCGTTACATGCGTTTGCAGGCGCAGCGCAGACAGTCCGTTGCCGCAGAGTTCGATACCGCCTTGCCCTTCGTGCAGGCGCAAGAACAGGCGCTGAGCCAGGGGCTTGCCCAGTTCCTTCACAATGCCGGTGGGCGGCGAGCCCTCTATCGGTTGCCTTGGTACTTGGTGGTGGGGGACCAGCGTGCAGGCAAGACCTGCTTCATTGACCGCAGCGATCAACGCTTCGCCCTGACCCGAATCGACAAGGTCCAGGCACGTGGCCGGCAAGTGCAAGCGCTGGCTTACCCTGTGGGGTGGTGGATCAGTGACGAGGCGGTGATCATCGATCCGCCGGGCGCTTTCATCGGTCAGGAGACGAGCCCGGTTCTGCCTGTCGAGAACGCTGACCTGTCGCCTGTCCCACCCGCCACGCCAGCCAGGTTGTGGCAGCACCTGCTAGGCTGGTTGCTGCGCAGCCGCAGCCAGCGAGCGCTCAATGGCTTGTTGCTTGTGGTCGATTTACCTGCGTTGTTACATGGCACCCCTCAAACGCGGCTGGCACTGGCGCATGTCTTGCGCACGCGCCTGTTCGAAGTGAGTCACCAATTAGGCTCGCGCTTGCCCCTGTATGTGGTGCTGACCAAGTTCGATCTGCTCGATGGCTTCGACCAACTCTATGCCGGGCTTCCTGCCGCCACGCGGGAAAAACTGCTGGGGTTTACGTTCACGCTCGATGCCACGGATACGTTCGATGCCTGGCTGGACGAGTACGTCGATCACTATGAGCGGTTGATCAGCCTGATCTTCGAGCAGGTGATGGACCGGCTCGCCACCCTGGGCGACGCGTCATCACGAGCACGGTTGTTTTCCTTGCACGCTCAGCTGATCGGGCTCGCCCCCATCTTGCAAGGCTTTCTGAAGGAAACGCTTGGCAGTGATCGCTTCACCACGCCTGCCTTGGTACGTGGCGTGTACTGGTCGTCGGTGCTGCAGCAAGGCGACACGCTCAATGCGTTCGTGCGTGAAGCTGCGCAGCCTTACAAGGCGGCGCTTCCGGTGTCTGAAGGCAAGGCGCAGGGCAAGGCCCTGGTCTATTTCATCCAGCACGCGTTCAGGCGAGTCATCTATCAGGAAGCCGGGCTTGCCGGGGACAACGTCAGAGTGGCGCGCAGCAAGCGGCAGTTGCTCTGGGTGGGTACGGGCGTGGGCGCGCTTGCATTTGCCGTCGCCACCGCTGGCTGGCATCGCTACTTCGATGTCAATCGCACCAAGGCCACTACGGTGCTTGCCAAGAGCAGGGAATACAGCCATCACGAAGTGGACCCGCGACTGGACCCGACCGGGCGCAACTTGCTCGAACCGTTGGACCAGATCCGTGACGCCGTGGCGGTGTTCGGCGATTACCGTGCTGCATGGCCGGGTATAGCCGATCTTGGCCTGTATCAAGGACGGGCCATTGGGCCACGCGTCGATGAGGCCTATCTCAACTTGTTGTCCAAACGCTTCTTGCCAGCCTTGGCCAGCGGCTTGGTCGAAGCCATGGATGCAGCACCGCCGGGCAGTGAGGAGCAGATGGCGGCCCTCAGGGTCTATCGAATGCTGGAGGAACGTCGCAATCGCCGGCCTGAGTGGGTCGAGCAATGGATGGCGCGCCAGTGGCAACAACGTTTTCCAGGCCAGGGGCAATTGCAGGACGACCTGATGCGTCACTTGAAGTATGCCTTGGCTTACGCCGATACAGAGCTGCCACACTACCGCGAGCGTGTCGCCCAGGTACAGCAGGGCTTGCGCAGGCTTCCACTGCCGGAGCGCGTCTACGCGAGTCTCAAGCAACAGGCCGAGGACCAGTTGAATACAGGTCTGGATCTGCGTCATCAGGTGGGCCCGGCTTTCGATGTGGTGTATCGTTCGTCGGTCGGCGGCAGGCAGGGTGAGCGCGTCATGCTGGCGCCGATGCTCACGCTCAAGGGCTTCAAGGACTACTTCGAGCCCCGCAGTGCGCATTTCGCCGAGCTGGCGATGGTCGACGAGTGGGCGCTGGGTGAGCGTAGCCAGCTGGAGTACTCCGATGCCGACCGCGAAACGCTCATCGAGCGCTTGCGCAGCCTGTATAGCGCCGACTTCATCGGCAGTTGGCGGCGTGCCTTGAATGCGTTCACGGTGGCGGATTTTCGCGACCTGGATCACGGGGTCGAGATTTTGCAACAGTTCGCGGGACCAGCGGCGCCTCTGCACCGGCTGTTGGACAGCGTGAAGCTCAACACCGCGCTTTCATCGGCCGTGCAGATCGAAGCCCTGGAGGCGCCTGAAGCGCCGCACCTGAGCAGCCGCCGGCCCGAGCAGCAACAGGCGTGGGCCATCGAGCGCGCCTTCGCCGGGCTGAGCGCCATGCTCAAGGCGACGGGTGACAAGCCCAGCTATTACGATGAAACCCTGGTGGCCATCGCCGCCGTTCATGATTACGCCAAGGCGGTGCAAGACAGCCCGGACAGAGGCAAGGCTGCGCTCAAGGTCGTCCATCAACGTTTCTCGTTGACGGGCCAGGACCCCATCGCAACCTTGCAACGCATAGCCACCGGTTTGCCAGAGCCGATCAACCACCACGTCAGGAAACTGGCCGATCAAACGGCCAAGGTGCTCACTGTCGAAGCCTTGCGTGAGCTGGAGCGGCGCTGGGATGCCGAGGTGTACAGCTTCTTCCAGCAACGCCTGGCGGGGCGCTATCCTTTCGTGGTGCGTGCGCCGGACGCCTCGCTTGACGACTTCGAGGCGTTCTTCGGTCCCAAAGGCCGGCTGCAGCAGTTCAGCGATCAGTACCTCAAGCTCTTTGTGAGGGACAACCTCGAAGCCCTGCAGGCCAGCCAAGACGGCTCGTCGTTGATTCGCAGCGATGTGCTGGAGCAACTGGAGCGAGCAGATCGTATTCGCGAAACCTTCTTCGACCAGCGTGGCAACCTCAGCGTGCAGTTCAGCATCGAGCCTCTGGGGCTTAGCGCCAACCAGCGCACCAGTTTGCTGGACCTCGATGGGCAGCTGATTGCCTACACCCACGGCCCGCGCCAGATCACCGGCATCGTCTGGCCCAACACCCTTGGGCAGCACGTGCGCAGCAACCTGACCTTGCTCAGGCAGAACGGCAATAGCAGCAGCCTGGAGTACCGAGGCCCCTGGTCGATGTTCCGCCTGCTCAGCCGTGGTTCGCTCAATGGACGCACGGCCACCAGCGTTGACTTGAGCTTGCGCACCGGCGATGGCGTGATGCGGTACCGGCTCAATGCCGAGAAAGCGTTCAACCCGATAACCCAAGAACCGTTCAAAGGGTTCAAGTTGCCGCGTGGATTACTGCGAAAGCCGTCCGATGTAGCGCCCGACATCCAGGCCCGCCTGTAAGCAACGCGCAGGCGTTGGGTTGCCGGTGACGAGGCGGGTACTGGCACCTGCCTGCGGGGTTCGCGTTGGGATGGGGGGGCTAGCGCCCCCTCGCCGGCAAGCCGGCTCTCATCGTTTGCTGAGCCGGGTGTCGCAGTAGCTGGAGCGTCTTCAGAAGCTGTAGCGAGTCGTGAACATCACGTTACGCGGCTCGCCGTAATAGCCCGTGAAGAACGTCGGGTCCAACGCGCTGAAATACTTTTTGTCGAACACGTTGTTCACGTTGACGGTAGCGCTCAGCGCCTTGGTGATGTCGTAGCGCGCCATCAGGTCGAACACGGCGTACTGCTGCTGGGTCGCCTTGCCCTGGCTGGTAGTCAGGCTCAGGCCGCTCTGCCAGTTCATGCCGCCACCTACGGTCAGCTGATTCAGCTCGCCTGGCAGGCGGTAGGTGGTCCAGAGTTTGACCAGGTTGGCCGGCGCCTCGGTCATGATGCGCTCGCGATCGGAATCCTTGGTCAGGCTATGGCTGTAGCTGGCGCTGACGTTCCAGTCAGGCATGACTTCGCCGTAGATTTCCATGTCGATGCCGCGGGTCTTGGCGCCGGACACGGCGCGGTAGGCCGATCCCCGAATCGTGCCTTCGACGGTTTCGCCCGTGGCCACGCCCAAGTTGTCCTGCTTGATTTCGTACAGGGCGACTGCGGTATTGACCCGTCCGTCCAGGAACTCGCTTTTCAGGCCGATCTCATAGTTGTCGCCTTCACGCGACTCCAGAGTCTTGCCTGCCTGATCGCGAATGGATTGCGGTTTGTAGATCTTGGTGTAGCTGGCGTAGAGCGAGTGGATGTCGTTGAGGTCGTACACCACCCCCGCATAGGGCGTGACGAAGCCGCTTTCGCGGGTCGAGGCGCGGCTGTTCAAGCCTGGATACGACTCATTGGCCACGGTTTTTTTCTTGTAGCTGTAGTCGCCCACCCGTGCGCCAACGATCAGCGACAGGTCGTCGGTCGGTTTGAAGCGCGCCACCATGTAGGCGGCATTCTGGCGAACGGTGGTGTCGTCGTTCATCAGTTTGCCCACCGAAAGGGGGCGTTCGGTATCGTTGTCCCAGGTGTAGATATTGGCCGGTCGGCCTTCCAGGTCGTCGTCGGCCGGGTCGCTGTAGTCGTGGAACTCCGAGCCACTCAGGCCGATCGCCAGTTCATGCTCGCGGCCCAGCAGCTGGAACGGGCCCTGGACCAGCGCATCGATGCCCAGCTGGCGCTGCGAGCCGGAGCCGTCGCCGCCGTACAGGTAGGCCCCTTCACCTGTTTCTTTGTCGGGGAAGTCACCGCTGAGCGAGGCCAGGGAATAGTCCCGCGAGCTGTACATGTTGTTCACCGCCACCTTGAGCTTCCAGTCGTTGACCAGGCTCTGTTCAAGGTTGGCGAACGTGGTGAGCGTGTTCTGCTTGCGGTAGCTCCAGCGCGAACCTGCGTTGATCGAGCGGGAGAAGTCGGTCTGCTCGCCGTTGCTGTAGAACAGCGGGAAGCTGGCGAAGGACACGCCTCGCGGGTTGTTCTTCTGGTAGTCGACGCCCACGCTCAGCACCGTGCTGTCGGTGAGGTCGGCTTCGAGGATGCCGTAGTAGGTCTGTTTTTCCTGCTGGTAGTGGTCGATGTAGCTGTTGCCCTGTTTGTACGCCACTACGGTGCGGCCGCGCAGGCGGGCGTCGTCGGTCAACGGGCCGGACACGTCGATTTCGGTACGGTAGGTGTCCCAGGAGCCGGCCCCTGCGGTGATCGAGCCCTGGAAGGTTGAAGTGGGGCGCTTGCGAACCAGGTTGATGCTGCCGGAAGGGTCGCCCGCGCCCGTCATCAAACCGGTAGCCCCGCGCACGATTTCCACCCGGTCATAGATCGACGTGTCGATCAGGCTCTGCGGGCTGGCGCTGGTCTGCACGATCAGGGTGGTCGGAATGCCATCGAACTGGTAGCTGTCGATCGAATACCCGCGCGAATAGATGTTCACCCGTTCGCTGTCGATGTTCTGCACCGATAGCCCCGGCGCCTGCTTGAGCACATCGCTCAGAGTAGTCAGTTGCTGGTCTTGAATGCGTTGACGGGTCATCACGCTGACCGACTGCGGCGTTTCGCGCAGGGACATGGGCAGCTTGGTGGACGCAGTGCTGCTGTTGACCGTGTAGGACCGAGTAGCCTCGCTCGAGCCGTCCAAGTTGCTTTGCACGGTGGTCGCGTCCAGTTGCAGCGAGCTGCTTTGGTTGCTACGACGGTGAATGGTGACGCTGTTGCCCTGGATGCTGTACGACAGCCCGGTGCCTGCCAGCAGGCTTGCAAGGGCCTGTTGCGGGGTGAAGTGGCCCTTGACGGCCCGACCGTTGAGCCCTTGCACGTCATCCGGGCTGAACAGCACCTGCTGATCAGCCTGCCGACCGAACGCCTGCAGCGAAGCGGAGAGGGGCATGGCAGCTATGTCCACATCCACCTCTTGGGCCATCACCTGTGCCGACAACGGCAAGGACAGCGCCATGAACAGACCTGAGCCGAGTAGCGTCGGCTGAAACACACGGTGAAGCCTGAAGGCCTGGGTGATCGGGTTGAGCGTACTAAGGGCAGGCATTGCATCCTCTCTGATGGAGTTTGAAATGATAATGATTTGTATTAGTTGCTCAGTGAGACGCACCAGCGTAGGAAAACCGGAAAGAAATGTTTCAATCCGGTTGCCAAGGCTCAGGCAGGTTGCAGGTCTGGCGCGATTTTTCCGCGGTGCAGGCGCACCAGATGGTCGGCGATGTCGAAATACCGATCGTCGTGGGAGATCACGATGATGGTCTTGCCCAGACGCTTCAGGTCCGGCAGCAGTTCGGTGTAGAAGATCCGTCTGAAGGTCGGATCCTGGTCGGCAGCCCATTCGTCGAACACCAGCACGGGTCGCTCCTCCAGCCAGGCGCTGACCAGCGCCAGGCGTTTGCGTTGGCCGGTCGACAGGTCGGTGGTGCTGAATACCCCCTCGCGGATGCTTACCTTATGGTCGATTTCCAGGCGCCTGAGGTAGCGCCCGGCGTCATCGGGCAGCGGTTGGTCGCCCTGGATCACGTCATCGAACAGGTAGTAGTCGGCGAAGATGGTGGTGAACAGCTGGCGGTAGTCATCGCGGGTCTGCGCCGTCACGGGCGTGCCGTCAAGCACGATGCTCCCGGCTTGCGGGGCGTACAGGCCCAGCAGCAGCTTGATCAGGGTGGTCTTGCCGCAGCCGTTTTCACCGACGATGAACACGATGTCGCCTTGCTGGACATGCAGGTTGACTGGCCCGAGCTGGAAGGGCTCGCAGCCTTCGACGGCGGGGAAGGTATAGCGAACGTCCTTGAGTTCGAGTGAGGTCATGGCGGTGGCCGGCTTGCGCGCGTCGTCCAGCAGCAGGTGTGGTTCGGGCGAGGAGAACTGAGCCGATAGTGCGGCAATGCGGCGAAAGGCAATCTGGGCCTTGCCGATGATGGGCAGCGTGCCGATCAGGTGCTCAAGCGGGCCCTTCATGTACAGCAACACCAGCACGAAACCGCTAGTGACGGTCCTGTCTGTCGAGGGCCAGTAGGATTGCAGGGCCAGGGCCACGGCGATGACCACGAAGAACAGCATCGAGCCCAGGGTCTTGGCGATCACGAAGGTGTTGATCGAGCGAACCTGGATAGCGCATATCCGGTTGGCCGTGTCGCGGATCCCGTGGCTGAACATCCGCTGGCGGCGCGGGCGGTGAATGCGCAGTTCCTTGGCGCCTTCGGCGATGGCGCTGTAATGCTTCTGCAGGTCGTCCTCGGCTTCCCGGGCGGTTTCGAAGCCACGCATGCCCTTGGCTCGGGCGATGAACTGCAACACGGTGCCCACGCCAATGGCCACCAGGATGACCAGGAACATCTGCCATGACAGGTGCGCCAAATAGCCAAGGCACCCCAGGGTCACGGTCAGTGAGATGGCCAGCGGGGCGAAGACGTAGGCAAAGTCGCTGATGGTGTCCACGTCATGGGTCAGCACCGGGATCAACCGATGGCTGCGGTAGCGTTCGATCTGGTCGATGGGCGCGGCCAGCACCTTTTCACCCAGCTGGCGACGCAAGGTAGCGATGACGTGCTGGCCTACGTAGTTGGTGCCCATGTCCGAGAGAATCGAGCTGAACAGGGCCAGCAAGCACAGGCCGGCGAAGCCCAGCACCACGCCCTGGGTCAGGCCAGCGTCGCTGTGCAGGCTGCTGTTGATGGTGGCCAGCAGCGCGGTGACGCTAAGGCCACCGATCATGCCCAGCACGATGGAGACCGTGACCAGAGGCCAGAACGGCTTGAGCAGACCGAACAGTTCCCTGACGGCGCCACGAGGTTGAGGGGTCATGTGTTTCTCCTGAAAGGCGTGGGGCTGTCAAAGTTCGCGGACGACCCGCATACCAAGGAAATCGCCGCGCACGTCCGGCGAACGGTTGTTGCGGTTGCCTGAGCGCGAGAACACCGGGGCTTCGCCCCAGTCGTTGCCGCGCATGACGCGTTTTTCGCAGTTGCCGGTCTTCCAGGCACTGCCGTCGGTGGGGGCGCCTCCGTAGTCCGGGTTCAGGCAGTCGGCCGTCCACTCGTAGACGTTGCCATGCATGTCGTACACGCCGAAGGCATTGGGCGCATAGCTGCCGACCGGTGCGGTGTAGGAGTAGCCATCGGCGGGACCATAGGTGTTGGCGTGCTCGCTGATGCTGTAGGTCTTCTCGTCGTTGTTGTCGAAGGGGAACGGAAACGGGCCGGTTGAACCGGCGCGGGCGGCGTACTCGCGTTGCGCTTCGCTGACCAAGCGGTAGGTATGCCCGGTTTTTTTCGTCAACCACTTTGCATAGGCGTCGGCGTCGAACCAGCTGATGCACACCGCTGGCTGGCGAGGGCCTTGCTTGTAGGTGGGTTTGCTGGCTTTGCACAAGCGGCCTGGGCGGCTGTCGCCGTCGGCGATCTTCACCCCCGTTTCCCGGATGTATGCATCGAGCTCCCCAGCAGTGACCGGGAAACGACCCACCGCGAACGGTTTGGCGAAGGTTACGGTGTGCTGCGGCCCCTCATCGTATTCGCGGCCCACCTCATCCTCTGGGGTGCCCATCAGGTAGCTGCCGGCGGGCAGTACCACCATCTGCGGGCAGTGCGGGCAGTCTTTGAAGACGGTGCCAGGCTTGGGCGCTTCGGCGGCCTGTAAAGCGGGGCAGGCCAGCAAGCCGAGCAGCGCGGCCGCCTTGAGCGTGTGCAAGGGGCTGGAGGAGGGGTGGGGTGAGGCGCAAGACAGGTTGGGCATGGTCATGAGTCCGTGATCGGTAGCGGCAAGAAGAGGTTCAGCGGCGCAGGCGTGGCGTCAGCACGGCGATCAGCCGGTCGATTTCGGCTTCGGTGTTGAGCAGGCCAGGCGCTGTGCGCACCACGGGGCCTGCGTCGCGCGCGACCGCATCGACGACGATGCGCTGGCTGTTGAGGTGGGCGGCGACCTGGTCGGCATCCTGGTCGGCGACCCGGAAGAACGTGAAGCCAGCCGAGTGGCTGGCACTGCGGGGCGTTACCAGTTGGACGCCTGGCAAGGTTTCCAGCCGTTGCTTGAGGTATGTGTTGAGGCCATGGATGCGCGTTTGAATGGCGGCCTTGCCGTGCTGCAGGTGCAGGTCGAAGGCAGCGCCCAGCGCCCAGCGGTGCTCGAAGGCGTGGTAGCCGCCGGGCGTAAGGGTGGTGGCGAAATCCTCGTCTTCCGAGAAGGTCGCGATGAGCGGGTTCAGGTTGTCGAGCGCTGTCGTGGCAGCGCAGATGATCCCCGTGCCGCGCGGGCCGAACATCCATTTGTGGGTGCCGGAAATGAAGTAATCGCAGTTCAAATCGGCAAACCGCATGTCCTCCACACCAAACCCATGCACGCCGTCGATGACGTACAGGATGCGTTCGTGTTCGGCGCGGTCGCGGTTGGCGTCGCGTACCAGCTCGCCAATGGCGCCAACCGGCAGCTTCACGCCACTGCCCGAATGCACCCAGGTCATGCCCAGCACACGGGTCTTGGGGGTGATGGCCGCCTTGATGGTGCTGAGCACCTGATCGGTGGACAGGCGCCAGGGCTCGTCGAACAGGCGCAGCCGGCGTACCGGGGTGCCGTCGCGGGCAGTGCGAAAATCCAGGGTGTGGCGCGCGGCGGAATGCTCGTGGACCGTCGTGAGAATCTCCTGCCCGGGCGCAATCTTGAGCCCACCGTAGATCAGCCCCAGCCCTTCGGTGGTGCTGCCGGTCAGGGCTATTTGCCGGGGGGCGACTTCCAGGTAACGGGCGGCCGCTTGGCGGACCTGCGCTTCATGTTTCCACTCCGACTGAGTGTCCCAGTCCACCAGCCGTGCCGGGTGCCGATCAAACTGGGCGCGCAGGGCTTCTATGGCGTCACGGACGGGTTTTGGGTGGGAGGTGATCAGGAAATTGGCGAAGTGGGCATAGGCCGGGTCGAGGTTGAACAGGCTGCGAAAGCCCGCCCAGGCGTCGGCGCCTGTGGGCGGTGCGGGGGCTGCATGGGCGGCGGGTATCAAATGGCCTGCCAGTGGCAGGCTGGCAGCGAGCAGGCCGGCCTGCTTGAGGAATGCGCGACGGTCGTTCATCTAAAGGCTCGCAGAATCATCGGGAGGGGGTGGCGCCAGGGGCCGCAGCCGCTTGCACCTGCTGCCAGACGCGCAGGAAATTGCCGCCCCACAGCTTGCTGATGTCAGCTTCGGAGTAACCCCGCGTGATCAGCTCGGCCGTTACGTTGCGGGCCTCGCTGGCGTCCTGCCAGCCGTCGATGCCGCCGCCTTCGTTGAAGTCCGAACTCAGGCCCACATGGTCGATGCCGACCTTGCGTACCGCATAGTCGATGGCGTCGCCGTAGTCCTTGAGCGTGGCCGGGGGTTCTTCGTCAAGAATGGTGTACAGCGCGTTGGCGTATTGGCCGACCTTCTGTTCAGGCCAACCCGCAATCACCGGGTCGCCGGGCATGAGCGCGAAGTTCAGGTCGGCCAAAGGCGGCAGGGCGTACTCGCTGCGCAACGCGTTGAGGCGCTGCTGGGTTTTGCTGCCAAGGGGTTTGAGGTAAGTGGAAAACGCAACGATCTGGATCACGCCGCCGCTGTCCTTGATCAACTGCATTTCCTTGTCTGACAGGTTACGCCTGATGTCGACCATCGCCCGTGGCGCCGAATGCGACGCCACCACCGGTGCTCGGCTCAGCGCCACGGTCTGGGCCAGCGCCTGGCTGGACATCTGCGACACATCGATGATCACCCCCAGGTCGTTCAAGCGCTGCACCGCGCGCTTGCCGATGGGCGACAGGCCTTCCAGTGCATCGACGGTGTCATTGAAGAAAGGCAGCGGGCGCGAGGAATCGGCCCAGCTGTTGTTGCCCACGTAGCTGAAGCCGAACAGGCGCACGCCACGTGCGGCCCAGCGGTCCAACTGGTCGAGGTCGTCGCCCAGTGCATAGGCATTGAGCATGCTGAGCAACACCGCGAACTTGCCTTCGCCATGCAACCTGCGCATGTCCTGCGGGGTATAGGCTACGCCCACGCGCTCGGGAAAGTCGCGGACCATGCCCATGATGGCGTTGTACCGTACCTCTTGCGTGTGACGGGCCGCCTCGACGAAACCGGCGGTAGGGCGATGCGGGCCATTGTCGCCGGTCCAGGATTCAGGCCAGGCGAAGATGGTCAGGGCCGCGGCAGACAGGCGCCCACTCGCGGCCTTGTTCAGGTCGAAGCGGCCGGCACCATCCTGGTCCGCCTCGCTGCCTTCGGTGCCGAAGGTCAGCGGCAGCGTGATGTGGCTGTCAAACGACAGCAGGCGCTCTTGCAGATCATTGGCCTGGCGCACGACGTCCCTGGGGTAGCCCGCCGGTGTGTCGAGATAGTCCCAGGCCGCCCACCCGGCACCGGCGGCCACGGCCGCGGCCAGGCTGATATACAGGGCTTTCTTCCAGCGTGGTGTGGTCATCATGGTCTCAGTAGGTTCACCGTCGAGGATGGGCCTGGATGGGGCCGCTACCTGGAGGGAACGAGCTTCGATGACAGAAATTTAAGCGCTGGCGGCGCGGCTGCATGCCGTTGGCGGCAAGTGCAGCGGCGCTAAATTTCGACCTGCTTGCCACGTTCTAGCCTTGGATGGGCCGTGCTCCATGGCCGCAGTGAAAGCACAGGTAGGGCAATGACGATTTCTCGACGCGGGTTCATCGCCGGTGTGGCATTGACGGGCATGGCTGTACCCGGCGCGCGGTACCTGGAGCGTCGGTGGGCAAGTGAAGGGCAATACCCGGAAACGCCAGGAGAGGCGGTGGTCGAACTGGCCAATACGCCTGTCAGGCAACTGGGCGACACCTTGCGCGGTATCTGGCGGTGGACACCGCAAGGCCGCGAGGCAGGGCTCGCAGGCATGCCGACGGGAGCACTCGAACTGTTTCTCGATGTGGCGTCGAGCGGGCGCGGGCTGCGCGGCTACCTGGATACGCCCGAGCGTTTGCGCAGCGCGCTGGAGCCACGCTATCGGGTGGTCGCTGACTTGCTGCTCGACCAGCCGGGGGCGCTGCGCTGGCGCTTGTTGCCCACGGACGCCAACCCCTGCGGCGCACGTTACGAGTGCCAGATTGTGCTTGACGAAGTCTGGGGCGCGTATGGCAATGCAGGCACGGCAACCCTCAGCGGGCAGGTTGCGCCGTTGGAGCGGCCCTTGGCCCTGCCGGCGCAGGACAACCGTTTTCTGGCACTCAAACGCGTCTTTCCCGAAGCCCGAGAACGCACGCCGTTGTCGGCGCCGTTGCTGGCCAAGCTGATCGCGCCCGAGCACCGCCTGTTCCACCAACTCTGGCATGCCGCACGGGACAAATGGCACAAACTGGACGACGACAAGCGCGGCGCGCTGCGTGGGTTGGGCTGGCAGCCAGGGCCTAGGGACCGTGAGCGTGACGCCCGGGGCCGGCACAAGGACCGCAACGGTTCGGGCGAGGACTTTCTGTTCATGCACCGGCACATGCTGAACAGCGCCAGGGCCATCGAGCCTTTGCCCTCGTGGCCGCGCTTCCCTTTGCCACAGCCGGAGCTTGAGCGCGACCGTGCAGGCTTCGCGGCCTATTTCGACAACCATGATGGCAATGCCTTGCCACCCACCTGGCTGGCCGATGATGACGAGCAATACACCCAGTGGGTGCGCGACATCAAAAGCCCGGAGACCTTTCATGGCAACTTCCAGGTCTGGGAGTCGCGCTACAGCGATCCGCACTACCTGAGCACGCTGACGTTAGGGCAATTTGGCTCGGAGCTTGAGCTGGGCCTGCATGACTGGCTGCACATGCGCTGGGCCTCTGTGCCGCGTGACCCTGCCAATGGCATGCCGGTGCCGATGGCGCGCACGCCGGACGACTATGCACAGCGCTGGTACGGTGCCGAAAACGATTTTCTCGGTGACCCGTTTTCGTCCCATGTAAACCCGGTGTTCTGGCGCTTTCATGGCTGGATCGACGACCGCATCGAGGACTGGTTCCAGGCCCATGAGCGTCTTCACCCAGGTGAGGTACGGCGCCTGGAGGTCAACGGCGTGCCCTGGTTCGCGCCCGGGCGTTGGGTCGAGGTCGCCGACCCTTGGCTGGGTCCTGATACCCATGGCTGCTCAACGGTGCCTGGGCTGCGACCTGGGCGCAGTGTGGAGATGGACCCTGAAACCATGAAGCTGGCCCTGCGTATCATCTATGCCGAAGACGAGCGCTTCGCTGCGTTAAGGCCCAAGGTGCCACAGCGTCCCTGGTATGCCCGGCATCTGAAGGTGGTGCGCACGTTGCGATGAAGGACTAAGGAGGTTCACTGAGTTAGCGGGCTCGCAGGACGATGTCGGAGCAACTGCCTTTGTTACACGATACCCATGGGGCCATGTGCGGCGATGGGCTGGGCAGCGGACCCGACCTTATCTGCAGCGAAGCTGAATCCTGGGGCTGCTGCGCAGCCCACCGCGGCCGGTCCGGCGCCCCGGCCTCGGCGATCCATGATGTGGGCTGAACCTGGAGGGATCGCAATCCCTGGCCGCACTGGCCTTAGTCGCACCTACCGAACATTCGCAGCGCTTCCAGATACGATGCAAGACAACGTCTGCACTGGCGTTTTTCCAGTTCACCGTCGCGACTACGGTGCATCACCACCCACCTCCCACCCACCTCCCAGCGCCTTGTAAAGCGCCACGCTCGCTTGCAGGCGGGTCAGGCGTAACGCCGCCTGCTGGTCCTGGGCCACGTACAGCGTGCGCTGGGTCTGCAGTACGGTCAGCACGGTTTCGGCCCCTGCGCGATAGCGTTGCTCGGCCAAATCGAAGGCCAGTTGGGCCTGTTGCACTTCTTCGTTCTGCCATTGCCGCTGGCGGTCGACACCGTGAAGGGCATTGAGCGCCTTTTCCACATCGCTCAAGCCCGCGATGATGCTGCTGCGGTACTGTTCCAGCAACTCGGCCCGTTCGGCCTCGGCCAAGTCGCGCGACGCCCGCAGCCTGCCGTGGTCGAAAATCGGCGCAAGCAGGCCCGCGGTCAACGTGTAGTAGGGGCTGTCGAGCATCTGAGCGAACGTGCGTGCGCCGCTGCCGACAGTGGCGCCAAGGGTGACCTTGGGCAGCATGGCCGCACGGGCCACCTGCACATTGGCGCTGGCCGCAGCCAGGCGGGCTTCGGCGGCGGCGATATCGGGACGACGGGTCAACAGCTCGCTTGGCAGGCCGCTGTGCACGGTCGGCCAGGCCACGCTGGCCAATGGCTGTCGGCTGGCCGGCAGCTGTTGCACCGGCTCACCGAGCAGTGTCGCGAGGGTAATTCTGGTGTCTTGCCAGCGTTGCTCAAGCAAGGGGACCTGGCGTGCCTGGGCTGCGACCAGGCTGCGTTGCTGGGCAAGCTCCAGGCGAGTGGCCGAGCCCGAGCGCTGTCGCGCTTCGATCAAGCGCAGGATACTCCGTGCATTGTCCAGGTTCAGTTGGGCGATGCGTATTTGCTCGGCCAGGGCCAGGTTTTGCAGATACGTGTCGGCGGTGTCGCTCAGCAGGGTCAGCTCGACCGTCTGCCGGTCGAAGCGGCTGGCTTGCAGCCTGTGCAGGGCATTGTCGCGGGTAGCCCGCAGCCCGCCCCAGAAGTCGATTTCGTAGCTGGCGCTGAGCTGGATGTCGAACGCGCTGCTGGTACGCTGGCTGCTGGTGGCATCGAGGTCACTGTAACCCTCGCCCCTGAGCAGCCGCTGGCGGCTGGCGTCCACGCCCAGGTCCACCGCTGGCAGCAGCGGTGCATTAGCGATGGCCGCACGCGCCCTGGCCTGGCGAATACGCGCGGTGGCAGCCGCCAGATCATGGCTGTTGCGCAAGGCGCGTTGCACCAGGCTGTCCAGTTCGGGGCTGTTGAATGACTGCCACCACTGGCGCGCCGGGCGGTCGGCCTGGTTGGCAGGTGATGCAGGGCCCTGCCAGGCCAGGGGCATCTCAACCTCGGAGTGGGGCAGGGCAGATGAGCTGCACCCGGCAACGGTCAGGCACAGGGTCAACAGGCTGATGCGGCTTGGCAAGGGCATGGTTTATTCGCTGGTAAGGGCTTTGACCGGGTCGAGTCGAGCGGCCTTGCGCGCAGGCATGAAGCCGAACACGATGCCGGTGAACACGGCGCAGGTGAAGGCGCCGAGCATGGCGGGCAGGGCGAAGGCGACGGCGATATTGGCAAGCATCAGGCCAGCGCCGACGGCCAGGGCCAGGACGATGCCACTGAGCCCGCCCACCATCGACAGCATGACCGCCTCGCTGAGGAACTGGCGCATGATGTCGCGCTGACGCGCGCCGGTGGCCATGCGGATACCGATTTCGCGAGTACGCTCGCGCACGGTCATCAGCATGATGTTCATCACCCCGATACCGCCCACCAGCAGCGAGATCGCAGCGATGGCCCCGAGCATCAGCGACAGGCTGCTCTGGGTGCGCGCCTCGGCCTGGATCAAGGCCGCATCGTTGGTCAGTTCGAAATCGTGGCGGCCCTGATGACGCTGGCGCAATAGATGGTCGATGGCCGCCTCAGTGGCGTTGACCTGCGTCGAGTCGCGCGCCGCGATGGTGATGTAATCAGGGTCGCGATGACCGAACAGGCGAATGGCGGCAGCCGAGTAGGGCACCACGATACGCCCATCGCTGTCCTGGTCGCCGGAACTGGCCCCTTTTTCCGCGAGTATGCCGATCACCTGAAACGGCACGTTGCCGATCAGCAGGTATTGGCCGATGGGATCGCTGTGATTGCCCAGCATTTTTTGCCGCACTTTCTGGCCGATCACGGCGACCGCTGCCGCGCTGGCTTCGTCGCTCTGGCTGAAGAACGAGCCCTCGACCACGGGCCAGTTGAAGATGTCTTCGAACCAGGTGTTGTTGCCGCCCACGTAGAACACCTGGCTGGTGTTGTTCTGGCGCACCATGACCTTTTCCCCGATCACAGGCATGACGTGCTTGACCTGCGGCAGCTCGCCGATGGCGGCCACGTCGTCGAGGGTGATGGTGCCGGCAGGTTCGCCGAGCGTTGCGGCCTTGCCGTTTAGATAAAGGATGTTCGAGCCGAACGCGGCCATCTGCGCCATCACCTGGCGTTTGCTGCCTTCGCCCACGGCCAGCATCACCACTACCGAAGCCACCCCGATGACGATGCCCAGCAGGGTGAGGGCGGTGCGAAACCGGTTGATCCACATGATGCGCCAGGCCGCCTGAAGCGCTTCGGCCAGCTCGCCTTTCCAGGCGCCGCGCAGGTCCGCACCTTGGCCCAGACGCTGGCGCAGATCGCCAGCCTGCAGACCGGCGGGGTGGAGGGTCGCACCGCGGTCGTCGGCCGAGTCGCTGATCATGATCCCGTCGCGGATCTCGATGACCCGGTGCGCCCGGGCCGCCACATCGCGGTCGTGGGTAATCAGGATGATCACATGACCTTGGCTGGCCAGCTCGTCCAGCAATGCCATGACTTCCTTGCCGCTGTGGCTGTCGAGGGCGCCGGTAGGCTCGTCGGCGAGGATGATGTGGCCACCGTTCATCAAGGCTCGGGCGATCGACACCCGTTGCTGCTGGCCGCCAGATAATTGATGCGGGCGGTTGGCGGTGCGGCTGGCCAGGCCAAGGCGCTCGAGCAGCGCTGCGGCGCGGGCATGGCGCTCTGGTGCTGGAGTGCCTGCGTAGATGGCCGGCATTTCGACGTTTTCCAAAGCAGAGCCGGAGGGGATCAAATGGTAGCCCTGGAACACGAAACCAAAGGCTTCGCGCCGCAGCCAGGCTAGCTCATCGCTGCCCAGCTCGGCCACATCCATGCCAGCGAAGCGGTAGCTGCCGGAGGTTGGGCGGTCCAGGCAGCCGAGGATGTTCATCAGGGTCGATTTTCCGGAGCCCGAGGCGCCGACGATGGCGACGAACTCACCAGGGTGAATGCTCAGGCTGATGCCCCGCAGCACGTCCACCTTGGGGGTGCTCACACCGCCATAGGCCTTGCAGATGTCGCGCAGTTCGATCAGAGGGGTGGTCATTCAGCCTCCGCTGCCATGGCCGATAAGCAACCGCTCACCTTCGCTGAGGCCATCGAGCACCTGCACACGCAGGCGATCGCTCAGGCCGGTGCGCACCGTGCGCTGTCGGACCTGGCCGTCTGGGCCAAGTACTTGGGCAACGTGCAGCCCTTTGCGTTCGTCCAACGCGGCCAGGGGTACGGTCAGCACGTCGCTGGCCTGCCCGGCGACGAAGAAAACCTGCGTGGTCATTTCGGCCATCAGGGCGCCATCTGGGTTTTCCACGTCAAGCAATACGATGTACTGAACCACTTGGCTGCCAGTAGCGCCGCTGGTGGCACTGACCGGGCTGCCGCCACCGCTGCTGGTTTGCTCCAACGGCTTGGGTGGGATGGGCAGGATCTGCCTGACGCGGCTGGTCCAGCGGCGCTTGCCGCCTGCCAGGGTGGTGAAATAGGCCGTCATGCCAGGCGTTACCTTGCCAATGTCGGCCTCCGAGACCTGCGCCCACACCGTCATCGGCGAGAGCTTGGCGATGCGCAGGATCAATGGGGTTTGCTGCTGGGCGTTGAGGGTCTGGCCCTCGCGGGCATCCACGGCCACCACAGTGCCGTCCATCGGCGCGTAGATGCGGGTGTAGCCCAGTTCGGCTTCGTCACTGCGTAGGCTGGCATGGGCCTGACGGATCTGCGCCTGGAACATGTCGATGCGCGCCTGGGTGACGCTGAGCTGCGCATCTGCCGCCTGCACGTCCTCTTCGCGGGTGGCGCCGGCGTCGGCCAGGCTTCGCTGGCGGGCGAGCTGCTGCTTGGCCAGCTTGTACTGAGCGCGCTGCTCGGCGAGCTGCGCCTTGAGGTTGTCGATTGAAAAACGCCCCGCATCCACCCGAGCCTGCTGGGTCGACGGGTCGATCTCCACCAGCAGTTGCCCTTTGCGCACGGTATCGCCTGCTTCCACATGAAGTGTGCGGATCTGCCCGGAGGCCTGTGCGCCCACATCGACATAACGCCTGGGTTGCAGAGTGCCCAGCGCAGTGACGCTGCTTTCGATGTCGGCACGGGTAACGGTGATGGTGTTGGCCGGGACGCCGCCCGTGGGCAGGGCGCTCCAGGCCAGTAGACCGCCTAGACTCAGCAGGACGATACTGCCCAGAAGCAGGCGATGGCGGGTAGCGGGTGCACGACTCATGGGGACTTCCAGCCGAAGTGGACCTGAGCGCCGGCAATGGCTGCGCGCAGGGAGGTCCCCGTTAAACGAAGGTCGCAGCCGGGAATTTAGCCAGCGCCAGGCGACCGACGTCAGTTGCCGCAGGGAATGATAATTTGTAAGATTCCAATTTGATATCACCTGCGCCGGCGTGAGCGGCGCATGGCAGTCATTGAGCGACTCAGGTACCGCCGTGGAACACTATTATCGCGAGTTGGTGAATTTCCTGAGTGCGCGCCTTGGCAGTCGTCAGGCTGCCGAGGATGTGGCCCATGACGCCTACGTGCGCGTGCTCGAGCGCGCCGGCCCGCAGGTGATCGAGCACCCCCGCGCGTTTCTTTATCGCACCGCGCTGAACCTGGTGGTGGACCGACATCGGCGTCATCTGATCCGCCAGACCGAGCCGCTTGAAGCGCTCGACGAAGGCGTTCAGTGCCAAGACGCGTTCTGGTCTCAGGACATGCACCACGCCCAGCGGCTGGACCTGCTCAAGCGTGCGCTGGACGAACTGCCCAAGCCGTGCCGTGACAGTTTTCTGCTGCGCAAGCTCGAAGGCTTGTCCCATCCGCAGATTGCCGAACGCCTGGGCCTGTCGCGTAGCCTGGTGGAGAAGCATATCGTCAATGCCATGAAGCACTGTCGGCAACGCATGCGTCAGTGGGAGTCCTGACAGCAGGCAGCCTGCGCTGCAAATTCCGTGAGGCCGCAGCTTGCTTTCCCAAGGTTTCCCGGCTTGTATCTAGAAAGATCACTGGCGGACCTGGCATGAGCCATCACTGGGTCGACAAGGTCTTGCGTGCCCCTCTCACTGCCCAGGTTCGACCATGGCCAACAAGTCTTTGCGTATCCTGATTGCCGATCCCCACCCGCATCAACGTCTGCAACTGGAGCGCATGCTCAATGGCCTGGGGTATTACCGTGTTGCACCGGTCGACAGCTTCGAAGAGCTGCAGCGCCTGGTGCTCTGCGCCTTGCAACCGTTCCACCTGCTGTTGGGCAATATCGAGCTGGCTAGCCACGCAGGCGTGGACCTGGCACGTTTCTGCCGGGTCAGCACGCAGATCCAGCACGCCTTGCTTTACCATTGCGCACAGCTGAAGGTACCCGTCGTGCCCCAGGCCGAGCGCCAGGCGGTCAGTCTTAGCCTGCCCCAAGTGCCTGACGATGAGGCCCTGGCCTCCTTCATGTCGATCATCGACGCGCCTGTGGTGGTGGGCACGCTGCGGGTGCCGGACGAACTGCGCAGTGCACGCCTCAGACCGACAGGCAACTTCGCCCAGACGGTGTTTCATCGTTGACCCTGGCAGGGTAGGGGGCAATCGGGCCGCTATTTGATATCCTCCGGCCTTTGAACATTGCTGCGAAACCTGCCATGACTGCCATCGATACCGCTCGTCCACCCCGGTTCACCCGCCGTGACCACCGGACGCTGGGCCTGGCTGCGCTGGGCGGCGCGCTGGAAATCTACGATTTCATCATCTTCGTGTTCTTCGCCCTGACCCTCAGCCAGCTGTTCTTCCCGCCAGAGATGCCTCAATGGCTACGGCTGCTGCAAAGCTTCGGCATCTTCGTCACCGGTTACCTGGCGCGCCCGTTGGGCGGCATCCTGATGGCGCATTTCGCCGATCACCTGGGCCGCAAACGCGTCTTCAGCCTGAGCATCTTGATGATGGCCCTACCATGCCTGCTGATCGGCGTCATGCCGACTTACGCCGACATCGGCTATGCGGCGCCGTTGCTGCTGCTGGCGCTACGCATCCTGCAAGGGGCGGCGGTGGGCGGAGAGGTGCCCAGTGCCTGGACGTTCGTGGCCGAACACGCACCGCCCGGCCGACGCGGCTATGCCCTGGGCTTCTTGCAGGCCGGGCTCACGTTCGGCTATCTGCTGGGCGCACTGACGGCGACCTTGCTGGCCCATGTGTTCTCGCCCGAGGACATTCTGGCCTATGCCTGGCGCTACCCGTTCCTGTTGGGGGGCGTGTTCGGAGTGATTGGCGTGTGGCTGCGTCGCTGGCTGAGTGAAACGCCGGTCTTCCTGGCCTTGCGCAGCCAGCAGGCGCCGGTGAAATTCCCATTGCGGCGTGTGCTGGGCGAGCACCGACGGGCTTTGGCTCCGGCGGCGCTGCTGACCTGCGTGCTGACTTCGGCGGTGGTGGTGCTGGTGGTGATCACCCCGACCGTCATGCAGCAGCGCTTTGGCATGAGCGCCGAGAACACCTTCGCCTTGAGCAGCGTGGGCATTGTGTTTCTCAACATCGGCTGCGTGCTCGCCGGCTTGCTGGCCGACCGCGTTGGCGCGTGGCGAGCCTTGATGTTGTACAGCGTGTTGCTGCCCATGGGCATCGGTGTGCTCTATGCCAGCCTGATCGGGCACTGGGGTGTGACGTGGCTGGCCTATGCCCTGGCGGGCCTGTCGTGTGGCGTGGTGGGCGTGGTGCCTTCTGTCATGGTCGGGCTGTTCCCCGCGCAGATTCGCGTGTCGGGTATCTCGTTCACGTACAACGTGGCCTATGCCCTGTGGGCCAGTGCCACACCACTGGCGCTCATTGCGCTGATGCCATGGAGCCCGTGGGTATGTGTAGGTTTCTGCCTGATGATGGGTGGGGTGGGAGTGCTGACCGCGTTGTATTTCGGGCGGCGTGAGCCGTTGACCGCCAGCGAGCCTGGTTTGGAGCTTCCGCGCACGGCCTAGCACGCTACAGCGCGACGGGTAGAGATGCCCCTGGCAAAAAAGCCCCCGGTTCCTTCGAACCGGGGGCTTTTTCGTGTTGGCCGGGCGGTGTGACTACATGTTCGGGTAGTTAGGCCCGCCGGCGCCTTCAGGGGTGACCCAGGTGATGTTCTGGGCCGGGTCCTTGATATCGCACGTCTTGCAATGCACGCAGTTCTGCGCGTTGATCTGGAAGCGCTTGCTGCCGTCTTCCTGCGTGACCACTTCGTAGACGCCAGCGGGGCAGTAACGCTGGGCTGGTTCGTCGTACAACGGCAGGTTGCTGGCGATGGGCACGCTCGGATCGGCCAGCTTCAGGTGACACGGCTGCTCTTCTTCATGGTTGGTGCTGGAGAGGAACACCGAGCTGAGCTTGTCGAAGCTGAGCTTGCCGTCGGGCTTGGGATACTCGATCTTCTGCGAATCGGCGGCAAGCTTCAGGCAGGCATAGTCGGGCTTGGTATCGCGCAGGGTGAAAGGCAGCTTGCCGGCGAACCAGTTCTGGTCGACGTAGTTGAAGGCGGCACCCAGCAGCGGCCCGAACTTGTGCATGGCCGGGCCGAAGTTGCGGCTGGCGAACAGTTCGTCATGCAGCCAGCTGGCCTTGAAGGCGCTGACATAGCCGTCGAGCTGGTCACCGCCTTCGCTGCCGGCGATCAAGGCGTCGGCCACGGCTTCGGCAGCGAGCATCCCGGACTTCATGGCCGTGTGGCTGCCCTTGATCTTGGCCACGTTCATGGTACCCAGGTCGCACCCGATCAGGGCGCCGCCGTTGAACACCATCTTGGGCAGCGAGTTGATACCGCCCTTGGCCAGGGCGCGGGCGCCATAGCTGATGCGCTTGCCGCCCTCGAGGTACTGGCTGATCACCGGGTGGTGCTTCAGGCGCTGGAACTCGTCGAACGGCGACAGGTACGGATTGCTGTAGGCCAGGTCGACGATCAGGCCGACCACCACCTGGTTGTTCTCCAGGTGATAGAGGAACGAGCCGCCGGTGTTGTCGGCATTGAGCACGTCCAGCGGCCAGCCGGCCGTGTGCACCACCAGGCCTTGCTCGTGGCGCGACGGCTCGACTTCCCAGATTTCCTTGAGGCCGATGCCGTAGTGTTGCGGGTCGGCCTCGCTGTCGAGGTCGAAACGGCGGATCAGCTGCTTGCCGATGTGCCCACGGCAGCCTTCGGCGAACAGCGTGTACTTGGCGCGCAGTTCCATGCCGGGCGTGTAGAGGCCGTCCTTGGGCTGACCTTCGCGGTCCACGCCCAGGTCACCGGTGACGATGCCGCGGACCACGCCGGCCTCGTCGATCAGTGCCTCCTGGGCGGCGAAGCCGGGGTAGACCTCCACGCCGAGGTTCTCGGCCTGCTGGGCCAGCCAGCGGCACAGGTTGCCCAGGGAGATGATGTAGTTGCCCTGGTTGTGCATGGTGCGGGGCACGAACAGGTCCGGCACCTTGACCGAGCCGGCCGGGTCCTTGAGCACATAGATGTCGTCGCGCTTGACCTCGGTGTTCAACGGCGCGCCCATGGCCTTCCAGTCAGGGAACAGTTCGTCGAGGGCGCGGGACTCGAACACGGCGCCGGAGAGAATGTGGGCGCCGACCTCGGAGCCTTTCTCGACCACGCAGACGCTGATCTCGGCGTTCGTCTCGGCGGCCCTCTGCTTCAGGCGGCAGGCAGCCGAGAGGCCGGCAGGGCCTGCGCCGACGATGACCACGTCGAATTCCATGTATTCGCGTTCCACAGGTTCTCTCCTACTCAAGGCTCATCAGCGGTTGCTTGTGGGGGTGGGCGCAACTCTGGGTGCACGGCGCCTGGGCCGTGGCTTTCTCCAACGCCGCACTGCACCGCTTTGTCGTGGCGAGCATTATATCTACACCAGGGGAAGGGTCCAATACAAACGTTTGTTTGAATGTGCTCGAAGCCCGTGAAAACGCCAGGTCGCGGCTGGACGCTGGCCGATTTGCCGTATTGACCCGATGGGGTGATGCGGTCAAGATACGAGCGGTTTTACGCTCGCCGTAGGCTGACCGTTGGGCAAGTGAGCATGCTGGAAGACCGGGTTCAGCGCAGGGGATTCCCGCCAGGGCCCGGGTCGTCGTGCAGTCTACACGCCACGACAGGAAATGACCCGCAGGTTTTGCCCTGGTGCGGACCGGGCCGGTCGGTCCATGGTCGATCCACCCGCCGCCAGACGTTTCCAGACGTGCCCAGACCCACGCGCATCGCCGGGCCAGTCCCAGGCGACTTTCTATTCACCGGAGAGTAACGAGGAATCCATGAAGGTTCTTGTAGCTGTCAAACGAGTGGTCGACTACAACGTCAAGGTTCGCGTCAAGGCGGACAACTCCGGCGTCGACCTTGCTAACGTCAAGATGTCCATGAACCCCTTCTGCGAAATTGCCGTGGAAGAAGCCGTACGCCTGAAGGAAAAGGGTGTCGCGACCGAGATCGTCGTCGTGTCCGTCGGGCCGACCACTGCCCAGGAGCAGCTGCGTACCGCCCTGGCGCTGGGGGCCGACCGCGCCATCCTGGTCGAAGCGGCAGACGAGCTGAACTCCCTGGCTGTGGCCAAGGCGCTCAAGGCCGTTGTCGACAAGGAGCAGCCGCAGCTGGTCATTCTTGGCAAGCAGGCCATCGACAGCGACAACAATCAGACCGGTCAGATGCTTGCCGCGCTGACCGGGTACGCCCAGGGGACCTTCGCCTCCAAGGTCGAAGTCGCTGCAGACAAGCTCAACGTCACCCGTGAGATCGACGGCGGCCTGCAGACCGTCGCGCTCAACCTGCCGGCCATCGTCACCACCGACCTGCGTCTGAACGAGCCGCGCTACGCATCGCTGCCCAACATCATGAAGGCCAAGAAGAAGCCGCTCGAGACCCTGACCGCAGACGCGCTGGGCGTGTCCCTGGCCTCTACCAACAAGACCCTGAAGGTGGAAGCACCCGCGGCCCGTGGCGCGGGCATCAAGGTCAAATCGGTGGCCGAACTGGTCGAGAAGCTGAAGAACGAAGCGAAGGTAATCTAAATGACTATCCTGGTTGTCGCTGAATACGAAAACGGTGCCGTAGCGCCGTCCACCCTCAATACCGTTGCTGCTGCTGCCAAGATCGGTGGCGACGTGCACGTGCTGGTCGCAGGTCAGAACGTAGGCGCCGTTGGCGAGTCCGCAGCCAAGATCACGGGCGTGGCCAAGGTTCTGGTCGCCGACAATGCGGCCTACGCCCATGCACTGCCTGAGAACGTTGCACCGTTGATCGTCGAGCTCGCCCAGGGTTACAGCCATGTGTTGGCCCCGGCTACCACCAACGGCAAGAACACCCTGCCGCGCGTGGCGGCGCTGCTGGACGTGGATCAGATTTCGGAAATCATCTCGGTCGAATCTGCCGACACGTTCAAGCGCCCGATCTATGCAGGCAACGCCATTGCCACCGTGCAGTCGAGTGCCAGCGTGAAGGTCATCACCGTGCGCACCACCGGCTTCGACGCCGTGGCGGGCGAGGGTGGCTCTGCCGCTGTCGAGGCAGTCGGCGCCGCCCACGATGCCGGTATCTCGGCGTTCGTTTCCGAAGAGCTGGCCAAGTCCGATCGCCCTGAGCTGACGGCTGCCAAGATCGTCGTTTCCGGCGGACGCGGCATGGGCAACGGCGACAACTTCAGCCACCTGTACAGCCTGGCCGACAAGCTCGGCGCTGCCGTCGGCGCCTCGCGCGCGGCGGTCGATGCCGGCTTCGTGCCCAACGACATGCAGGTCGGCCAGACCGGCAAGATCGTCGCGCCGCAGCTGTACATCGCCGTCGGTATCTCCGGTGCCATCCAGCACCTGGCGGGCATGAAGGACTCCAAGGTGATCGTGGCGATCAACAAAGACGAGGAGGCACCGATCTTCCAGGTGGCCGACTATGGCCTGGTCGCCGACCTGTTCGAAGCCGTACCGGAGCTGGAAAAGCTGGTCTGATCTGCTGGCTTCACTTATAAAGAACCCGGCCCTCACAGTGAGGGCCGGGTTTTTTTATGGCCGAGGAGTGTGGGATGAGGTTGCGTGCGAAGGGCAGGGTGCTGGCTTGCATGGCGGTTCTGATATCGCCACTGGCGATGGCGGCAGGCAAGTGCGAACGCCTGGTGGCCACCGGCAGCCCCGACGCGCCACCGTATTCGTGGCAGGACCCGAAAGACCCCAAGCACCTGATCGGCGCCAACGTCGACCTGTTGCGCCAAGTGGCGGGCGAGCTGGGGATCAAGGTAGAGGTGCTCAACGCTGGCCGGCGCGACCAGGCACTCGAAGAGGTGCGCAGCGGGCGCATGGACCTGTTGCTCGATGCGCCCTTGCAAGTGGAGCAGTTGACGGCGCTGGACTACATCCACCCACCGTTGCAGCTCAACGAATACCTGGTGTGGACGCGCCATGATGCTCAGTTGACTTTCGATGGCCCGGCGGACCTTGCTCGTTACCGGGGCAGCCTCTCGGAGCGGGCGCGGCTGACACCGGCCTTCAGCGTATTCGCCAAGGCCCAGTTGAAGCCGGTGATGGCGCAGAACCTGACCCAGGCGTTTCAAAAGCTGGTCCTGGGCCAGGTGGACTACGTGCTGGCCGGCCGTTATTCGGGTATGGCCATGGTCCAGAGCCTGGGCATGAACGATGCGCTGATCGCTCGTGGCCTGCCCGTGGACCGGCCTGGCCTGTTCGTGGCGTTGTCGCATGACTCAGCCTGCAACGACAGCTGGTTGCGTGGGCATTTGGCGAAAAAACTGACAGAATTGCCTATCTCTGGAACGTCCGATGCTGCGCTGCAGACCAATCTGGAGCGCTGGAAGGCGCAGTTGCAGGTGCAGGGCGACGCCCCCAAACACTAGGAAGATCGCGTGAAAACCCAACCTTTGATCCTTGCCATGGCCATGCTTGCCCTGGCTGGCTGTGCCAACGACCCCGCTCCGGATGAGCAGATGCGCCTCTCCGAACAAGCCCTGGACCAAGCGAAAGCGGTTGGTGCTACCGACCAGGTCGAAGCGTTCAAGCTGGCCGAAGACAAATTGGGACGTGCCCGAACCGACATGCTCACACAAGACTTTCGCGATGCTCGCATGCGCGCCGAGCAAGCTGAACTCGATGCCCGATTGGCCGAGGCGCAGGTGCTGAACCAGAAAAGTGACGAGCAGCTGCAATTGCTGCAAACCAGGATCAAGCGCCTGCGCAAGCAGCTGGAGGTGCAGCCATGATCGCCCGAGGCACATTCACCGCGCTGACGTTGATGGTTGTTGCGGCCGGTATGACGGGGTGCGCCAGCCAGCGCAGCGCAGCGGCTCTGGACCAGGCCACTGCCAGTTTTCAGAAGGTCAAGGATGATTCGGATGTGCTACGCAGCGCGCCGCGTGATGTGATCCGCGCGGGCGAGTCGCTGTCCCGCGCCGAGCGTTTGTCCAGCTACGTTGGTACCGGAGCGGATGTCCGTCATTACGCATACCTCAGCCAACGCTACAGCGAAATTGCCCGCGAGCACGCCAAGCTAGCACTCAATCAAGAGCGCCAGGCCAAGCTCGACCTGGAGCGTCAGCGCCTGCAACTGGCGTTGCGCGAAGCCAAGCTGGCCAGCGTGCAACAGCAGGGCAAATGGGTCGAGTCGCAGATTGTGGCGCTCGCATCGGAGCAACCTGACCGGGGCCTGGTGATGACCTTGAGTGACGTGCTGTTCGACACTGGCAGCGCCGATCTGAAGAACTCGGCCAGCCGGACGGTGCTCAAGCTCGTGCAGTTCCTTCAGCTCAACCCGCGCCGGGTAGTGCGAATCGAAGGTTATACCGACAGCACCGGCACGGCCGAAGAAAACCTCAAGTTGTCGCGCGGTCGGGCGCAGGCTGTGGCCGATATGCTGGCCGACCTGGGCATCGACGAGAAGCGTATGCAGGTCGAAGGCTATGGTGATCAGTATCCGGTGGAAGTCAATGCCTCGGAACGGGGCAGGGCGCAGAATCGCCGGGTCGAGATCGTTTTCTCTGACGACAAAGGCAAGCTCGCGCCGGCGCGTTGAAGCGTGGGCAACTGGCCTGTACTCACTGTAGGGTGTGCCGTTTTCAAAGGTGGTCTGGCCGGTGCGGCAGCGTGTCGAACTGAGTACGGACCTGAGTCAGCAACTGACGTGCAGCCCATCTGAAGACTCGCGGTTTTCGGGTGGGGGCCTTGCCGGTCTGGTGCGCGCGACGCCGCTGCCACCGGATGGCCGGCGGGTTGATCGGCCTCTTGGCAGCACGCCTGCGCAACGCGAATGTGCCAGCGCTGCAAATGGCTTCCATGCAAGTGTACCGTTGACTATTCTGTGATCTGTCCCAGTACACTTTGCAACTGTTCCGGTATCCTGAGCCGCAGTGAGCGACACAAGAATAATGAGCCTGTCCGCGCGTCGAGATCCAACCATGACCAACCTGCTGTTATATCAGCGTATCGCCCAGCAACTGGCCGAAGACATCCGGCGGGGTGTTTATCAGCCCGGTGAGAGAGTGCCTTCTGTGCGCAAGATGAGCGCGCAGCTCAATGTGAGCCATGCCACGGTATTGCAAGCCTATGCCAACCTCGAAGACCAGGGGTTGATCCGAGCGCGCCCCCAGTCTGGCTACTACGTGCACCAGACGCCGGCGCTCACGGCGCCCACGCCGGACATCGCCCGCGTAGAGCGCCCCGGTTTGGTCACGCGGGCCAGCATCATTCAGCAGGTGCTGACCGAGGCACGCCGAGATGGCGTGTTCGCCTTCGGTGCGGCCGTGCCGCACGTCGACTATTTGCCCGTTCGTGCCTTGCATCAACAGCTTGCCAAAGTGACGCGCTTTCATAGCCCGCGTGCGTTCAGCTACATGTTCAGCCCAGGCTTCGAGCCGTTGCGTCGGCAAATCGCCATTCGCATGCGCGACGCTGGGGTGCTGGTCGATCCGCAGGAGGTGATCGTCACCCACGGCTGTGTCGATGCCCTGCAGATGTCGCTGCGCGTGCTGACCAAGCCAGGCGATCTGATAGCGGCCGAGTCGCCGACCTACTACGGCCTTCTGCAATTGGCGGATTTGCTGGGCTTGAAAGTAATCGAGATACCCAGCGATCCTTCAACGGGTATCAGCCTGGAAGCTTTGCAGTTGGCGGCCAATCAATGGTCGATCAAGGCGCTGGTCCTGACCGCGCGATTGAGCAATCCCTTGGGCGGTACCATTCCCGAGGAGCGGCAAAAGCAGTTGCTGCGCTTGGCATCGGACTATGACATCCAGATCGTCGAAGACGACATCTATGGCGAGTTGATGTTCGAGCAGGGCAAGACCAAGGCCTTGAAGGCGTTCGACCGGCTGGACAGGGTCATCTATTGTTCGAGCTTCTCCAAGACTTTGTCACCTGGCGTGCGGGTGGGCTGGATGATTGCCGGCCGCTACCAGGACGAGATACAGCGCTTGCAGACCTTCACCACCCACTCGGCGTGCAGCGTCACTCAAATGGCGGTGGCCGCGTATCTGGAGAACGGGGGCTACGACCGCCATCTGCGCTTCATTCGCCAGGAGTACCGCAAGAACCTCAGTGCCTATCAACTGGCCGTGCAACAACACTTTCCCGAAGGCACCCAGATGACGCGTCCAACGGGCGGCTTCATTCTCTGGGTGAGTTTGCCTGGCCGGGTCAATACCCAGGAGTTGCACGTAAGGGCCTTGGAGCAGGGCATCAGCATCGCGCCGGGGCTGATTTTCAGCAATACCGAACAATTCAACCACTGTATTCGCCTGAACTGTGGCATTCCATGGAACAAGGAGGCCGAACGGGCAGTCATCACCTTGGGACTATTGGCACAACAATTGTGCAGGGAGCCCGCAACCTCACTTTTGTGAGGCTTGCCAGACGTCTGCTGAACAGGGAGCATATGCATTTCCATGTGGGTCTGTCCGTTTGCCATGAAAGCGCTGCGTCGGTATCTGATGGTCTTGTGTCTGCTGCCCCCGGTGTTGCTGGGCGGCCCAGCCCAGGCTGCTCAGTCGGCAGCTCAGGCGCAGACCCCTGCAGGTAAGGCACACGTCAAGCCGAAGGCGCAGACAAATGCTGGCAAGCAAGCCAGCAAGCGTGTCAAATCGGCGCGCAAGAAGGTCAGCAAGCAGGTGGCCAAACCACTGCCCAAGGCCAACCTTGATCTTAGCTTGCCCACCGAGTTGGTCGATAACCTGCAGCCCAACGTGGGTGAGCCGTCGCCGATCAAGAAGCGCAAGCCGCTGCTGCCGCCGCTGTTCGTCGAGAAATCCGAAGCCGATAGCCCGTTCCAGCTCAATGGGCGCCTGATCAGCAACGAAATGCAATTGCAGCTGCGCAACGACAGCCGCCGCGATGTCGAGGGCGCTGCCATCGATTTCGAATACCGTCAGTAGGCGCTGCTGACTGGTTGGTCAGGAAATATTTCATCCGCGCGGCAATTTCAAACGCCTGTTTGAGCGGTTACTATCCGTGTGTGTCGCCACGTCCTGTTCTCTGGAGTCCTGATTTACGTGAATGCCATGAAATGCCGCGAAGGGTGCGGCGCCTGTTGCATTGCGCCGTCCATCACCTCTGCCATGCCACTTATGCCTGAGGGCAAGCCGGCAGGCATGAGGTGCCTGCACCTTACGCCTGCGAATCTGTGCGACCTGTTTGGCAAGCCCGAGCGGCCCGCAGTATGTGGAGGCTTCAAGGCCGACCCCGAGGTATGCGGGGCTGACAACGAAGAGGCAATCAGGATTCTTGGCTGGTGGGAGCGGATGACGGCGGCGTGACAGGCGGGATCTTCGACAACAAGGATAAACATGATGAGATCGTTCAAGCGTATTGCATTGCTGTGTAGCGTCGGTGTTCTGTTTGCACCTGTTGCCTTTGCTGAAAACTGGCAGGTGGCCAAGGACGAGGAGGGCATCAAGGTGTCCCTCAGTGAGGTGCCCGGCTCCAAATACAAGGCGTACCGCGGCGTGACCGTGATCAAGGCGCCACTGGCCAAGGTTCAGGCGTTGCAGGAGGATGTGGCCGGGGCCTGTGCCTGGATTCACGAATGCAAGTTGCAGAAACTGCTCAAGCACGAAGGCGAGCAGAGCTGGACCTACACTCAGTTCAATACCCCATGGCCGGTGACGCCGCGCGACTCCGTGTTGAGGGTCACCACCGTCAAAGGGGCTGACGGCAGCCTCACTCGCAACCTCGTTGAGGAGCCCACTTACGTGCCCGAGGAAAAGGGTTTCGTGCGAGTGGCGAAGGTGGATGGTTTCTGGAAGCTGGTACCCCAAGGTGAGAGCACGGAAGTGACCTACCAGGTGCATACCGAGCCGGGCGGGAGCGTGCCGGCAATGGTTGCCAACAAGTTCGTGGTCGATGCGCCTTTCAATACGCTCAAGGCGCTTCGGGAGCGTGCTGAAAAGAACTGAAGTCCAGCGTGCTGCGCCCGTGAGCGTTGCACGGCTCACGAAGCGTCCAAAGTGCGCGGCAATGAAAAAGGCTGCCCTTGGGCAGCCTTCTGATAGCTGACGAATCGCGCTTATTTGCGATCGGTCAGTGCCACGATGTCGCGCTTCGGCTCGCCGGTGTACAGCTGGCGTGGACGGCCAATCTTGTACGGGCTGGAGAGCATTTCCTTCCAGTGCGAGATCCAGCCGACGGTACGGGCAAGGGCAAAGATCACGGTGAACATGCTGGTTGGAATGCCGATCGCCTTCAGGATGATGCCCGAGTAGAAGTCGACGTTCGGGTACAGCGAGCGCTCGATGAAGTACGGATCGGTCAGGGCGATCTCTTCCAGGCGCATTGCCAGTTCCAGCTGCGGGTCGTTCTTGATGCCCAGCTCGCCCAGGACTTCGTCGCAGGTCTGCTTCATCACGGTGGCGCGCGGGTCGCGGTTCTTGTAGACCCGGTGGCCGAAGCCCATCAGCTTGAACGGATCGTTCTTGTCCTTGGCCTTGGCGATGAAGGTGTCGATGTTCGAGACATCGCCGATTTCATCGAGCATGGTCAGTACCGCTTCGTTGGCGCCGCCGTGTGCCGGGCCCCACAGCGCGGCGATGCCGGCGGCGATGCAGGCGAACGGGTTGGCACCGGACGAACCGGCCAGGCGGACCGTGGAGGTGGAGGCGTTCTGCTCATGGTCGGCATGGAGGATGAAGATCCGGTCCATCGCCTTGGCCAGCACCGGGCTGATCGGTTTGATCTCGCACGGGGTGTTGAACATCATGTGCAGGAAGTTTTCCGCGTAGGTCAGGTCGTTGCGCGGGTACATCATGGGCTGGCCCATGGAGTACTTGTAGACCATCGCCGCCAGGGTCGGCATCTTGGCGACCAGGCGCACCGCAGAGATTTCGCGGTGTTGCGGGTTATTGATGTCTAGCGAGTCATGGTAGAACGCCGACAGGGCGCCGACCACGCCGCACATCACGGCCATCGGGTGGGCGTCGCGACGGAAGCCGTTGAAGAAGGTCTTCAGCTGCTCGTGCACCATGGTGTGGTTCTTCACCGTGCTGACGAACTGGGCCTTCTGCTCGGCGTTCGGCAGTTCACCGTTGAGCAGCAGGTAGCAGGTCTCGAGGTAGTCGGACTTCTCGGCCAGTTGCTCGATCGGGTAGCCGCGGTGCAGCAGGATGCCCTTGTCACCGTCGATGTAGGTGATCTTCGATTCGCACGACGCCGTCGCCATGAAGCCCGGGTCGAAGGTGAAGTGACCCGTCGCCCCCAACCCGCGGACGTCGATGACATCGGGACCAACGGTGCCGGTTAAAATGGGCAGTTCGACGGGGGCTGCGCCCTCGATGACCAACTGCGCTTTTTTGTCAGCCATGCGGCCTCCTATTCAATGCTTGAAATCATCAGACAGCCCCCCACGCAGGGCCCGCATCACTATAGAGAGATAAATCCGATTGTCAATTTGCCTAAAGACAGGTTGAAACCCTTGTGCGGCAAGGTTTTTTCACGAAATTGCCAGCCATTTACGCCATTTATCCAGTAAAGGCAATGCGCTCTTCGGGCTAGGCCGCCACGTTGTCATTAGTAGCCTAACTGTCTATACTCGACAGCCGACCGCCAGGGGCTAGCAAGCCCGTTCCGCTGGGGGTCGCCGTTCCCTGGGTGGTGGGTACCTGACCAGTACACTTACCAACAACCTTGCCCTGTTAGCTAGGGGCTCTTCAGTGTGAAAAAAGCCGTGAAAAGCCAACGACCTGTAAACCTAGACCTAAGGACCATCAAGCTTCCTGTCACCGCGTACACGTCCATCCTGCACCGTATCTCCGGCGTCATCCTGTTCATCGGCCTTGCCATCATGCTGTATGCACTGGGCAAGTCGCTGGGTTCCGAGGAAGGTTTCGGTGAAGTGAAGGCGTGTCTGACCAGCCCGCTGGCCAAGTTCGTGACCTGGGGCCTGTTGTCCGCCCTGCTTTATCACCTCGTGGCAGGTGTTCGTCACCTGATCATGGACATGGGTGTCGGCGAGACGCTGGAAGGCGGCAAGCTGGGCTCGAAAATCGTGATCGTCATCTCCGTGGTGCTGATCGTTCTGGTGGGAGTTTGGGTATGGTAACCAACGTCACGAACCTGTCGCGTTCGGGCCTCTATGACTGGATGGCGCAGCGCGTTTCTGCGGTCGTTCTCGCGGCTTACTTCATTTTCCTGATCGGCTACGTAGTCGCCCACCCAGGCATCGACTATGCCCAGTGGCACGCACTGTTCTCCAACAACGCGATGCGGATCTTCAGTCTGCTGGCCCTCGTTGCCCTCGGCGCTCACGCCTGGGTCGGCATGTGGACCATTGCGACCGACTACCTGACGCCTATGTCGTTCGGCAAGTCGGCAACTGCGATTCGTTTCCTGTTCCAGGCGGTATGCGGCGTTGCGATGTTCGCTTACTTCGTCTGGGGTGTGCAGATTCTCTGGGGTATCTGATCCATGGCTAGCATTCCAACCATTTCCTTCGACGCCATCATCATCGGTGGCGGCGGCGCCGGCATGCGCGCAGCGCTGCAGCTGGCCCAGGGCGGTCACAAGACCGCCGTGGTCACCAAGGTCTTCCCGACCCGTTCGCACACCGTATCCGCCCAGGGCGGCATCACCTGCGCCATCGCTTCGGCCGACCCGAACGACGACTGGCGTTGGCACATGTACGATACCGTCAAGGGTTCCGACTACATCGGCGACCAGGACGCGATCGAATACATGTGTCAGGAAGGCCCGGCTGCGGTCTTCGAGCTGGACCACATGGGCCTGCCGTTCTCGCGTACCGAGACCGGTCGTATCTACCAGCGTCCGTTCGGCGGCCAGTCCAAGGACTTCGGCAAGGGCGGCCAGGCTGCCCGTACGTGCGCCGCATCCGACCGTACCGGTCATGCGCTGCTGCACACCCTGTATCAGGGCAACCTGAAGGCCGGTACCACGTTCCTCAACGAGTACTATGCCGTTGACCTGGTGAAAAACCAGGAAGGCGCCTTCGTCGGCGTGATCGCGATTTGCATCGAAACCGGCGAAACCATGTACATCAAGTCCAAGGCCACCGTTCTGGCCACTGGCGGTGCGGGCCGTATCTATGCCTCCACCACCAACGCCCTGATCAATACCGGTGACGGCATCGGCATGGCCCTGCGTGCCGGTGTACCGGTGCAGGACATCGAGATGTGGCAGTTCCACCCGACCGGTATCGCCGGCGCCGGCGTGCTGGTCACCGAAGGTTGCCGCGGTGAAGGTGGCTACCTGATCAACGCCCACGGCGAACGCTTCATGGAGCGTTACGCGCCGAACGCCAAAGACCTGGCCGGCCGCGACGTGGTTGCCCGTTCCATGGTCAAGGAAATCATCGCCGGCAACGGCGTGGGCCCGAACAAGGACCACGTACTGCTCAAGCTGGACCACCTGGGCGAGGAAGTGCTGCACAGCCGCCTGCCAGGCATCTGCGAACTGTCCAAGACCTTCGCTCACGTCGACCCAGTCGTCGCGCCGGTGCCGGTCGTTCCTACCTGCCACTACATGATGGGCGGCGTTGCCACCAACATTCATGGCCAGGCCATCACCATGGATGAAGAAGGCAACGACCACATCATCCCTGGCCTGTTCGCCGTAGGTGAAGTGGCGTGCGTATCGGTTCACGGTGCAAACCGCCTGGGTGGCAATTCGCTGCTCGACCTGGTGGTGTTCGGCCGTGCTGCCGGCCTGCACCTGGAGAAGGCGCTGAGCGACGGCATCGAGCACCTCGACGCCAGCGACACCGACATCGACGTTGCCCTGAGCCGCCTGAACAAGCTCAACGAACGCTCCACCGGCGAAGACGTTGCCAGCCTCAAGCGCGAATTGCAGAGCTGCATGCAGAACTACTTCGGTGTGTTCCGTACTGGCGAATACATGCTCAAGGGTATCGAGCAATTGGCCGGCCTGCGCGAGCGTATCGCCAACGTCAAGATCAACGACAAGTCCCAGGCCTTCAACACCGCGCGTATCGAAGCGCTGGAGCTGCAGAACCTGCTGGAAGTCGCCGAAGCCACTGCCATCGCGGCCGAAGCCCGTAAAGAGTCCCGCGGCGCTCACGCCCGTGAAGACTTCGAAGACCGTGACGACGAGAACTGGCTGTGCCACACCCTGTATTACCCGGGTGTCAAGCGCGTGGCCAAGCGTGGCGTCAACTTTGCGCCGAAGACCGTACCGGCCTTCGAACCGAAAATCCGGACCTACTAAGGGTGGCTGCTATGTTGAAAGTCGAAGTTTATCGTTACAACCCCGACACCGACGCGGCCCCCAAGATGGAGTCGTTCGACGTCGACACCGGCGGCAAGGACCTGATGGTCCTGGACGTACTGGCGCTGATCAAGGAAAAGGACGAGGGTTTCTCGTACCGTCGCTCGTGCCGTGAAGGCGTGTGCGGTTCCGATGGCATGAACATGAACGGCAAGAACGGCCTGGCCTGTATCACCCCGCTGTCGGGCGTGGTCAAGGGCAACAAGCTGGTCCTGCGTCCACTGCCAGGTCTGCCGGTCATTCGTGACCTGGTCGTCGACATGAGCATCTTCTACAAGCAGTACGAGAAGGTGAAGCCGTTCCTGCAGAACG
>CAURYQ010000006.1:0-79853 GCA_963529135.1 uncultured Pseudomonas sp.
GCATCGGCCTCAGCGTTTGGCTGCTTCACCCACCATGACGGGCTCGGGCTTGTCGGCGATCAGCGAAGCGTAGTACTGCTCGCCCTTGGCCGCATCGTACATGCCCTCCCAGTGGGAGATGACCAGCGCGGCCAAGGCATTGCCGATGACGTTGAGCGCGGTGCGGGCCATGTCCATGATGCGGTCGACACCAGCGATGAACGCCAGGCCTTCCAGCGGGATGCCAACGCTGCCCAAGGTAGCCAGCAGTACCACGAACGAAACACCCGGTACACCGGCGATGCCTTTGGAGGTGACCATCAAGGTCAGCACCAGCAGCAGCTGTTGGCTCCAGGACAGGTCGATACCGTAAAGCTGGGCAATGAAGATGGCCGCGATGCTCTGGTACAAGGTCGAGCCGTCGAGGTTGAACGAGTAGCCGGTCGGGACCACGAACGAACAGATCGACTTGGGCGCGCCGTATTTCTCCATCTTCTCGATGACCCGTGGCAGCACGGTTTCCGAGCTCGAGGTGGAGTAGGCCAGGATCAGCTCATCTTTCATGATGCGCATGATCTTGATCACCGAGAAGCCGAACAGGCGTGCGACCAGGCCCAACACCATGAAAGCGAAGAAGGCGATGGCGAAGTACACGAGCAGAACCAGCTTGGCCAATGGCAGCAACGAGCTGAAACCAAAGTTGGCAACGGTCACCGCGATCAACGCGAACACACCGATCGGTGCGTACTTCATGATCATGTGAGTGACCTTGAACATGGTCTCCGACACGGCTTGGAAGGTACGTACCAGAGGGTCCCGCAGCTCGGCCTGAAGGCTCGACAGACCAAGGCCGAACATGACCGAGAAGAAAATGATCGGCAGCATCTCACCGCGCATCAGCGCCGCGAAGATATTCGACGGGATCAGATTGAGCAGTGTCTCGATAAAGGCATGCTCATGCTGCACCTCGGCGGCGGTCGCCTGGTACTTGGAGATGTCCACGGTGCCGAGGGTGCTCATGTCGATACCTGCACCCGGATGGAACAGGTTGGCAAGCACCAGGCCCACGACGATGGCAATGGTCGTGACGACTTCGAAGTAAAGAATGGTCTTCAGGCCAATACTGCCAAGCTTCTTGGCATCGCCAACCCCGGCGATACCCACGATCAGCGACGAGATCACGATCGGGACCACGATCATCTTGATCAGGCGAATGAAGATGTCACCAGCAGGCTGAAGGACGTTGCTGATCCACCAGGCCTTTTCCGCACTGAAGTGGTTCAGGAGCGCGCCGATTGCAACGCCCAATACCAGACCGATGACGATCTGCCAGGCGAGGCTCAGTTTTGCCTTCTTCATGTCTTTACCCTTTGTTGTAGTGGTCATGTCGAATAACGGCTATCGAACAGGTTGTGGAAACAAGCCCGGGGCGAATGCGCCGATTAACGACGTGTTGTAAGGACAGCGCAGACCAGCGCAGGGCTCGGTCAGCGAAAAAGGCCGCAACTATTGCGATGGGAAAGAGGGAAATCTAATGCCGGAAACGCATACCCCATACCGATCAAGCATGGGAAAGTGGAGGCATTTGGAGGGATATGGACACACTGTAAAGCGCTGTTCGGAATCCCGAACAAGACATAAACGCCATATTGCGGCTGAAATAGTCGCAAATGAATATCGAAAAAATTAGCTTGTTCGACAATCCGAATGCTTCAAGCGCGACTGATATAGATAGCACAGCTCACGAAAAAAAAGACGTGTGGTTGAGACAAAATGTGTCCCCAGACGAATTTCGAGCATCGCGCACTAGAGATTGGATGGCTCCTCGGAAGCCAGGTCCACCCTGAAGATCGTTCAGGGCTCTACTGACCTGGAACTTCCGATTCTGCCTTGCCTGACCCGGCCCACCAGGTGGAGGCACTCCCTGTACCCCTAGACCACTCCGATCCTGTAGCGATCAGAACAGCCCGGCCCCTTGGTCATGTGCTGCTCCTCCTCGGAGCGGCGCATCATAGAAGGCTGCAAGCCTACGGCCGTTCAGCTTCTATTTCATGACAGTGCCGAACCTGAACTACCCCGGCCATCCCGGCTCAGTACCAGTTCGGGTCCCGCTTGAGTTGCTCCTGAAGCATGGCCTTCATGCCATCATCAGGTTTGCCCAGCCACCGGTACTGCGCGTGGCGTGTAGGCGACTTGTCGCTGGGGAGGCCTTCCGGTACCTCAACCAGCATTCCGTAGGCATCATCCTTGTCCCAGCTGAAGGCGACGATCAAACGCTTGTACGTGCATTTGTCCGCCGCTTCGCAAAGCGGTCCCACGAGGTACTTGTCACCGTCTTCGGTGACCGCCGACATCTGCTGGGGCGAACTGCCGGTCAGGTTCAACACCCATTCCGGCAGGCGCTCCTCGCTTTTGACGACATCGGTCCAAGTTTCCCGATACTCGATATCGCTACCCAGCAATTGATCAACGCGTAGCTGGCCATCATTGGCCGCCAACGCTGCTGCAGTGGCGCTCATCATCAGAGCGCCAACTGCGGCCTTGCGCAGCAGCCTGTTCATCTGCGACCGCGCCCGAAGAAGAACGAAGCGACGAAAAGAACCAGGAAGACGATGAACAGGATCTTGGCGATACCCGTTGCAGCGCCGGCGATACCACCAAAGCCCAGAACTGCAGCGACGATGGCGATGATGAGGAAAGTGATAGCCCAGCTCAGCATGGTGATTCTCCTTTGTTTTAAAAGCAGGGTGCTCAGAACACCCAACGGTCCTGTGGTACGACATGTTCAACGGTTGCAGGGGACTCGGCCTTGCCTTTGGACGGCAGCGGCTCGGCTGCCTGAACGAGGTTGCTGGCACGGGTATTCTGGATCTGCGACAGCAGGGCGGTTTGCGCAGCTACCTGATCAGCCAGGCGCGCAGTCTGCACGCTGTAATAGAACAGACCTGCTGCCAAGGTCAGCATGACCGCGATGCCAAGCGACATGATCTGACGCAGTGGCAGGGCAGTGACTTGCAAACGGTTGACAGTTGGGCGGTTCATGCCGGCTTCTCCTGCTGTAATTTTTGTCCAGACTTGAACAAGTAATTGCAGCCTGCGTGCCAGCTTTGAAATTAGAAAATATCCTTATTTTTCAATGAGTTAAAAGATTGAACCAATAGCACCTACCTCGTATCCTGCACGATGCCCGCTGGGGGGCCGTGCGAAATGCACGATCATCCTTCAACCTTCGTCGCAACCTTGAGCATGTCCGCATCTACGCCGCGTACACCGACGATCTGCCTGGCGATGTCCACCGCGATGTTTTTCTGCTCTGCGCTGACCACTTCGCCGGAGAGCCTGACCAGGCCTTCCTGACTCACCACCTTGAGATTCAGACCATCCAGATTACGGCTGAAGCGATAGCTGCTTTGCACCTTGTCGACGATCCAGCCATCGCTCGGTTGCGGCCCGGTCTGGGGCTCTTCGGGCTGGCTCTTGGCCTTGATCATGGCCGCGGTATCCAGGCTGATCAGGTTGTTGACCAGGTACACGCCATCGGTGGTACGCGCCACGACACCGGCAAGCTCCTTGGCCTCGGTACTGTCCACCCGCCCCCGAAGCGTGACGACACCGTTGTCGCTTTGCACTTCGATAGGGGCCTGCGCAGTGGTCCGGCTCCACAGCAGACGTGACCGTATGACCGCCGTAAGGGTCACGTCTTCCGTGCGCCGGGCATATGCCCGAAGGGCCTGGGGCTGCTCGACCAGCTCAGGGTTCACCTGCACCTGGTTGTCGACTTTTTCGATACCCGCAGTGGCGAGGGCCACTTCCTCGACCAGGCGGCGCTCAACCTCGTTTTCGACTTCCCCGGAGAGCTGCGCCGATTCGCCATCCACCTTCACGGTGATGCGGTATGGATTGAGGATTCGATTCAGGGACACAGCCGTCTGCAGCGAGCCTTCCAGGCGAGCATCGTGAACAGGATCGGCGCTCGCTTGAGGTGTGAAAGGCAGCAAACTGACCGAGAGCACAAGCGCGCGAAGGTGAAATGGCATGGCGTAGTCTCCTTTTGTAGGCAAAATCTATAACTCATCGCAACCAATGTGCCAGGACCCACCTCTAAGCAAATCCCCCGTCTTACGGGGCTTTTGAGCATCGTGGTCGACTCGCTGGCGTGCGAAGGGCAGAATCCTTCAGAATTGACCATGCAACTTGCCCGATTTTTCCCACACTAAACAAAGATATTTCCCAAAGGAGCGCAGGTACATGGAATCAGCCCAGGACAAGCAAGGCCGCATTCTGCTGGTGGATGACGAGTCCGCGATCCTGCGCACCTTCCGCTATTGCCTGGAGGACGAGGGCTATAGCGTAGCCACCGCCAACAGCGCCTCCCAAGCGGAAAACCTGTTGCAGCGTCAGGTGTTCGACCTGTGCTTCCTTGACCTGCGCCTGGGCGAAGACAATGGCCTGGACGTCCTGGCCCAGATGCGCGTCCAGGCGCCGTGGATGCGGGTGGTCATCGTGACCGCACACTCCGCTATCGACACTGCGGTCGATGCCATTCAAGCCGGCGCAGCGGACTATCTGGTCAAACCCTGCAGCCCCGACCAATTGCGTCTGGCCACCGCCAAGCAACTGGAAGTGCGCCAGCTCTCCGCGCGCCTGGAGGCGCTCGAAGGGGAAGTGCGCAAGCCAAAAGACGGCCTCGACTCGCACAGCCCCGCCATGATGGTGGTGCTGGAGACAGCCCGGCAGGTGGCGACCACTGATGCAAACATTCTGATCCTGGGTGAGTCCGGTACCGGTAAGGGCGAGCTGGCCCGCGCCATTCATGGTTGGAGCAAGCGGGCGCGCAAGGCCTGCGTGACCATCAACTGCCCGTCGCTCAACGCCGAGCTGATGGAAAGCGAGCTGTTCGGTCACACCAGAGGGGCTTTTACCGGTGCCAGCGAGAGCACCCTTGGCCGGGTCAACCAGGCAGACGGCGGTACCTTGTTCCTCGATGAAATCGGTGACTTCCCACTGACCCTGCAACCGAAGTTGCTGCGTTTCATTCAGGACAAGGAATATGAGCGCGTTGGTGACCCCGTCACCCGGCGGGCCGATGTCCGTATCCTCGCAGCCACCAACCTCAACCTCGAAGAAATGGTACGCGAAGGCCGTTTCCGTGAAGACCTGCTGTACCGCCTTAACGTCATCACGTTGCACCTGCCTCCGCTGCGTGAGCGTAGTGAAGACATCCTCACGCTCGCCGATCGCTTCTTGGCCCGGTTCGTCAAGGAATACTCAAGGCCAGCTCGCGGCTTCAGCGATGAAGCGCGCGCAGCGCTACTCAATTATCGGTGGCCGGGCAACATTCGTGAGCTGCGTAACGTGGTGGAGCGGGCCAGCATCATCTGCCCCCAGGAAAAGGTCGAGATCAGCCACCTGGGCATGGGCGAACAACCCACAGGCAATGCACCGCGAGTGGGCGCCGCACTCAGCCTGGATGAGCTCGAGCGCGCGCACATCGGCGCCGTGCTGGCTGCCAGTGACACCCTTGATCAGGCCGCCAAGACCTTGGGCATCGACGCATCGACCCTGTATCGCAAGCGCAAGCAGTACAACCTGTGAAGTGGCCGACCATGAAGCTGCGCACGCGGCTCTTTCTCAGTATTTCGGCGCTGGTGACCGTCGCGCTGCTGGGGCTGCTGCTTGGCTTGGTCAGTGTCCTGCAGATGGCGTCGGCCCAGCAGGCGCTGGTTCGCGACACCACGCACTCGCTGGATGTGGGGTTGAAGCTACGCCAGAACCTGGGTGAGCAACTTATCCTGTTACTGGATACAGACACTGCACCCGATCAGTTGCAAGCGTTACAGGACGACTTCCAACGTCTGCTCGACCAAAGCCTGGCAGAAGGCGGCGAGCGACCTGGGTTCAGCGAAGCCCGTAGCCATTATCAGGCGTTCCTCCAAGCCTTCCACGCGACCCCGGCGCCTGCGCGCAGCATGGCTGTGGACCAGCCGCTGGGCGCTGCATTCAATCAAATCCGTACCGACCTGATCGACTCTCACAAGCAAACGCTGGCCAACATCGCGCGCAACGAGGAGCAGAGCCGTGCCCGCGCGTTGCTGGTCGGCGGGGTGCTCGGCCTGATGGGTCTTGTGGTCCTGGTACTGGGCTTCATCACTGCCCACAACATCGCCCGCCGGTTTGGCCAGCCTATCGAAGCACTGGCCAAGGCTGCCGATCAACTTGGCAAAGGCAATTTCGACGTCACGCTTCCTGTTACCCAGGCCAGCGAGCTGAATCAGCTCACACGTCGCTTCGGGATGATGGCCGACGCCCTGCGCAAGCACCAGGCCACCAATGTCGACGAATTGCTGGCCGGGCAGCAACGCCTGCAAGCGGTGCTCGACAGCATCGATGATGGCCTGTTGATCATCGACCGACAGGGCTTGCTCGAACACCTGAATCCGGTGGCCCAGCGTCAATTGGGTTGGAATGACAGCCGGGTGGGCAGCAGCTTGGCCGAAGCCCTGCAGCGGCCAGAGCTGGAGCAGCAATTGCACCAGGTACTGCGCGGCGGCAGCCTGGACCGGCAGCCGGATGATCTTCACATCGACGTCGACGAAGAAACGCGCCTGCTGACCTACAGCCTCACGCCGGTCAGCCATCCGCAGGGGCCGATCCTGGGCGCCGTGATGGTGCTCCACGATGTGACCGAACAGCGTGCCTTCGAGCGCGTGCGCAGCGAGTTCGTGCTGCGTGCCTCCCATGAGCTGCGTACGCCAGTCACCGGTATGCACATGGCTTTCGGCTTGCTGCGCGAACGGGTCAAGTTCCCTGAGGAAGCCCGTGAAAACGATCTCTTGGAAACCATCGGCGAGGAAATGCAGCGCCTGACCCAACTGATCAACGACCTGCTCAACTTCAGCCGCTATCAAAGCGGCTTGCAAAAGCTCGACCTGGCGCCCTGTGCCATCGATGAACTGCTTGAACGTGCCCAGTTGCGCTTTGCCGATCAGGCGGGCCAAAAGCAGATCGAACTGGTCTTGGCCCTGGAGCCGCCGTTGCCACGTATTCAGGCCGATGCTGCCCAGCTCGATCGCGTGCTGGACAACCTGCTGCACAATGCCGTCAGGCATACCCCGCACGGCGGCCGTATCCGCCTGCATGCGCGGCGTCATGCAGAGCGTGTGATCATCAGTGTCGAGGACACGGGCGAGGGTATTGCCTACGGCCAGCAGGGCCGTATTTTCGAGCCATTCGTGCAAGTGGGACGCAAGAAGGGCGGGGCCGGCCTGGGCCTGGCGCTGTGCAAGGAAATCGTGCAGTTGCACGGCGGACGCATGGGTGTGTTTTCGCGGCCGGGTGAAGGGACTCAGTTCTACCTCGCCCTGCCGGTCTGACCCCGGCCAGGCACTTCATGCCATTCCACCCCGCGGCAACTTGCCCCGGGTGACCAGCTCGGCGAATTGCCGAGCCGTCAGCGCCTTGGCGAAGAGCCAACCCTGGCCATATTTCACACCCTCGCCAAGCAGCAGCAGCGCCTGGTCCTCACGCTCGATACCCTCGGCAATCACCCGCAGATGCAGGTCGTGGGCCATGCGGATGATATGCGGCGCGACGCCGCTGCTGGCGGCGTCGTGGCCCAGCGCATCGACGAATGCCTTGTCGATTTTGAGGCAGTCCACGGGCAAGGTCTGAAGGTACGCCAGGCTGCAGTAGCCCGTGCCGAAATCGTCGATGAGCACCTGATGGCCTTCGGCACGCAACGCTTGCAGGTTCTCCCGTGCAACCACCACGTCGATCAGGCCCCGCTCGGTGACTTCGAAGGCGATCTGCCGTGGGGCCACCCGGTGCAGCGCCAACAGACGAGCCGCCACCTCACCGATGCGCGGAACCATCACATCGCACGCGGCAAGGTTCACCGAGATGTAGAGCAGGGGCCTTGAACGCAGCAGGGGGCCGAGCTGCTCAAGGACACGTTGCAGGACGAAGTCGGTGATCTCGCGAATCTGCCCGGTATTTTCAGCCAGGGGGATGAACAGGTCAGGGCTGGTCAACGTGCCGTCGGGACGACGCCAGCGCACCAGCGCCTCGGCACCTACGCAGCGCCTGCTGTCGAGCTCGAATATCGGCTGGTAGAGCACCTGTAGCTGGCCACGACTCAGGGCATGCTGCAGCTCGGAGCTCATGGAGCGCCGTTGTTGAACCAGTTGCAGGACCAGCCAGCCGATGCAGCACGCACCCAGCACGCTGCCCGGAAACAGCAGCCATAGCGCGCCGTTCATGCGCAGGGGAAGGCTCGCGCGGGGCGCGATCAGGACCAACTGATAGTCGGGGGACTTGGTGGGCATGCGATAGATGAGACGATCACTGAATTCCAGTAACGTCTTGTGACTGGTGGACCACACAGACGGCGGCGGCCAGACCTGGGGCGGGCCCAATACTGGAATCGCCCGGGCACCGTTGTCCAGTACCACCAGCAGGCTACCGCCAGGCGGCAAGTCCACCACATCGGTCAGGTGCCCACGGGATGTGGACACCAGAAACCGGCCACGCCCCAACATCAGGGCGGCAAGATTCTCATCGGGCTCGGTGGTGGTGTTGAGCCAGTAGCTGTACACCGGCCCCTTGATGTCCGGCGGGCGCAGCGGCAGGAAAGCCCGCTCGTCGCCACGATTCGAACACGCGACATCACCGTCAACGTAGGCCGCCTCGTAAATGAACCGTGAACTCAGGCCAATCTGTTGCAGGGCCGTCAGCATGGCTGGGCTGCAGCCCCGCACAGGTTGCGTCTGCAACAGATCCACGCCTTCACGCAACTGCCCGAACACCTGTTCGAGCCGCTCCAGAAATCGCTCGCCCTGGGCATTCATCTGTTCGCTTTCGCTTTGCTTCATCTGCTGCAAGGCGATGCCGATGCTGGCGGTCAGCAGCAGGGCGCCACTGGCCAGTGCCGCCAAGGCGGCAAGCATCCAGGGACGGTAGAAAAATTGGCGCAAAGTCGCTAGGCGATCAGGCATCGAAGGCATCCAGTTGATTACGAAGGTATAGCAACTGGATGGACAATTACCTTTGCCGTTTAGCGCTTCGCTTGAGCGAGGGCCAAACGGCTGACTGCAAGGGCTTACGGCGTGCGGTTCAGTACCTCGAGCATGGCAGCGGTCTGCGCGTCGGGCTGCCCGTCGAAACGCTGGGGTCGAAAGCGCATCTGGAACGCTGCGATCACGTGCCGGGTCTGCACATCGGGCACGCCCGTCTGCTCGATGGCGTAGCCGAAACGGGCAAGCGCCTGCTGGTACCAACCTATCGTGGGTGGGTTGACCTCGAAATACGCTTGCCGGCGAGCCACGGCAGCGGCGTCAGGCCAGACGCCCAGGCCCGCGTCGGCCAGTCGCTTCCACGGGAACAGTGGGCCGGGATCCTGCTTGCGCAGTGGAGCAATGTCGCTGTGGCCGATGATATGCCGAGGCTCGATGCCGTTGCGCTTGACGATGTCCTTGAGCAGCGCGATCAGCGACTGGATCTGCGCTTCACTGTACGGATGCCATACGCGCCCACCCGGTGTGTCGGTAAAACCGGCGTTGACGATTTCGATACCGATGGACGATGAGTTCAACCAGGTTCTGCCTTGCCACTGGCTGTCGCCGGCATGCCATGCCCGTCTGTTTTCATCCACCAGCTGGTATACGGTTCCAGGGCCATCACCGATCAGGTAGTGGCTGCTGACCTCGCCATGGGTCAGCAACGCCAATGAACGCTCCAGCGAAGCGTTGGTGTAGTGCAGCACAACGAACTGGATGCGGTTGTCATGGTTGGCGGACGGGTGGCTGCGGTCGATGCGCAAGCCTGTGGAACAACCGGCAACCATCAGCAGCAGCAGGGGGATCAGCGATTTTTTCAGCGTGGAAAGCACGGCAGTGGCCTCAGCGAATGAGCGCTACAGTATAACGGCCTCGCTGCATGCGCGCTTGCCAAAGCCAAACACCGATCAGTGCTGCTCCACGCGGTTGCGTCCCAGTTCCTTGGCGCGGTAAAGCGCTGCATCGGCACGTTTGAGTACCTGATCGGCCACCTCGCCAGGCCTGAAGGCGCTCAGGCCGATGGAGGTGGAAACCACCACACGCTCACCCTTGAAGTGAAACGGACAGGCCTCGACGGCAAGGCGCATCGTCTCGACGACCCGCAGCGCCTCTGCTGGGGCGGTGCCAGGCAGTAGCAATACGAACTCCTCGCCGCCGAAGCGGGCGATGAAATCCTGGCCTCGCAGCCTTTTACGCAGCTGGTTGGCGACGATTTTCAGTACCTTGTCGCCGGCCAGATGCCCGTAGCCATCGTTGATCTGCTTGAAGTGATCCAGATCCAGAATCGCCATGGCCATGTCGCCACCGTTTTCCTGCCAGCGCTGTATTTCCCGTTCGACCTGTTCACTCCAGGCCGCACGGTTGGGCAAGCCGGTAAGGGGGTCGAGCAATGCCTTCTGCCGCTGTTCTTCCAGGTGCTCACGATACCCCAGTGCTTCCTGCTCCATGCTGGCCACACGCTCGGACAGGCCCTGGAGCCGCCCTGCCAGCTCCTGTTCGCGGCGGTCGCGCTCATGCTTGTGCTGGTCCATCGTCACCAGCAAGCCCTCGAGCCGGGTCTCGAGTACGTGCTTGAGGCCCGATACATCTGCGGCGCCTTGCATGTCGCTGTGCAGCCCATCCACCTGCTCACGCAGCTGCGTATCCAGCTCGCGTGCGGCACTGCTGTTGTCGGCGTGGCCTTCGCTGGCAGCTTGCAGGTGACCGTGAAAGCCTTCGAGCCGCTCGTTGAGCAGTTGCAGATAGGTTTCGAACTCGTGCTGGCCACTGTCGGTGATCGCCAGCAACAGCACGGCAAGGTCATCGAGCACGGGAATCAGCTCATACCAGTTCATGCCGCGCGCGACCCGTTCGCGCATCGCCTGCGCTTGCGCCTTGTAGCGATCCGGCAGGCTAAGGTCGTCCAGCAGGCCGAGCAACGTTTGCTCGATATGGGCGGCCACCTGGCTGTAGGGTGGCTCGACTGCGTAGGGCAGCGCATAGGCCTCTTGATCCACCACTGACGCATCAGCCCGAGGGACCGGGTCATCCACCCCGGCCGGCAAGGACTCGACCATCGCCGTGTACGATGGCAGGGGCTCGACGCTCGCCACTTGGTCAGCCTCGATCAACGACGGGGATGCGTCGCTGTTCTCAAGCCCATCGTGTTGGGGGAGAAGAGACACTTCCTGCGCCGGGAACGGCGAGGGCGCGGACGGCGGCTCCGGCTCTGGCTCGCTGGCCGCGTCCACAGGTGCCGATTCATCACGGCCTTTGAACAAACGCTGCAGGAAACCGCCTCGCGCCCCGGCTTCGGGCCTGTCCAGCGCAGCGAGGGCGCGCCCTTGCAGGCCACTGAGTTCCCCCAGAAGCGGAGGCAGATCGCGAGACTGGGTAACCCCGGCCTCCAGCCGCTTGGCAAGCTTCTTCAGGGGCCTTGAGACATCACTGCTCAGCGGCAGGCCTTGCAGTTGATCGACCAATGCCGTCAGCGCTTCGCCCACTTGATTCATGCGGGTCTCGCGGCGCTGTTCGGAGTCCAGTACGGCTTTTTCGAGACGGGGGATCAGGCCGGCTAGCCCCGCATCCATATTGTCGCTGCGGATGACCTCGCGCATTTCCTTCATGCACTGGTCGACGATCTTGTCGCTGCCTTCGGCAGCCAACGTACTGCGAACCAGACCGCGACGCAGCAAGTCCAGGCGCGCTTCCCAGCGACGTTCGAGCTTTTCCTGTTGCTCAATGCTTATCAGGTATTTTTCTTTCCAGCGCTCGGCTTCTTCGGTCATGCCAGTGTCCGCACGGGTGATACAACTGGGGCTGTCTGATACAGACTGTCGGCGCATGCCCAGGACACTTGAGGGCAAACGCTAGGACAGTTGATTCAGCTCAAGGCCGGCAGCGTATCCACAGTCAATGCATCAGGCAATCGGATCTCGACGGCAACAGGAAGATGGTCGGAAATTGGCTGGGCCAGCACCTCGACCCTTTCCAGGGTCAAACTCGGGCTGAGCAGGATGTGGTCAAGGCAGCGCTGTGGTCGCCAGCTGGGGAAGGTAGCTTCTACTTGGGGCGCGATCAGGCCAAGGTCGCGCAGGGGTGAATGCTCGAGCAGGTCGGTGGCGTGGGTATTCATGTCACCCATCAACACCTGATGGCGATACCCGCCGATCAACTCACGGATATAAGCCAGTTGCAGGGCGCGAGTCTTGGCACCCAGGGCCAGGTGCATCATCACCACGATCAACGCATCCTCACCCTCGCCAAACCTCACCAGGATAGCGCCACGCCCAGCTGGGCCGGGCAATGGGTGATCTTCGAGCTGATGAGGCTTGAGGCGGCTGAGCACGCCGTTGCTGTGCTGGGCGAAGCGCCCCAGGTTGCGATTGAGCTGCTGATACCAGTAGGGGAAGGCACCCAGCTGGGCCAGATGCTCGACCTGGTTGATATACCCCGAACGCATGCTGCCGCCATCGGCCTCTTGCAGGGCCACCAGGTCGAAATCCCCCAGCAACTTGCCGATTTTCTGCAAGTTGCTGGCTCGCCCAGGGTGCGGCAGCAGATGCTGCCAGCTGCGCGTCAGGTAGTGCCGATAGCGCTCGGTGCTGATGCCCACCTGGATGTTGAAGCTAAGCAACCGCAGGCGACCGTCTTGCGGGAGCCCGGGGGCTAGCAGATGGTGCTCGTTGACCTGCGGCTGGGGCAGGGCAACGCCGCGCGTGGCCCGTAAGCGAGGCATAGGTACGCTGCCTACTTGGCAGCGCGCTCCTTGTCGATCAGTTGGTCGGCCACGTTCAATACACCCTCAGGCCCGCCAGCGGTGCCCAGGTCGAAGCGATACTTGCCGTTGACAACCATGCTGGGAACGCCAGTGATTTCATATTTCTTGGCCAGTTCCTTGGCTTGGTTGACCTGGCCCTTGATGGCGAACGAGTTGAAGGTGGCGAGGAACTTGTCCTTGTCCACGCCCTGCGTTGCCAGGAATTCGGCCATGTCCTCTGGGGCTGTCAGACGCTTGCGCTGGTTCTGGATGGCGTCGAATACCGCTGCGTGCACCTTGTGCTCCACACCCATCGCTTCGAGGGTGAGGAACATCTGGCCATGGGCATCCCAGGGGCCACCGAACATGGCCGGCACGCGCTTGAAGTTGACGTCCTTGGGCAGTTTTTCAACCCAAGGGTTGATGACGGGCTCGAAGTGGTAGCAATGCGGGCAGCCATACCAGAACAACTCGACCACTTCGATCTTGCCAGGCACGGAAACCGGAACAGGGTTGCTCAGCTCGACATACTCCTTGCCGGCCACAGGCTCCGCGGCCTGGACGCAAGTCATACCAAGTACGCTGGCAGCGACCAGCGCAGCGCTGAGAATCAGTTTACGCATGCTTTACTCCTGAGCAGTCATGGGTCGCCACGGCACGACCTGGATTGAGACAGGTCGGGGAGGGCTCTAGTTCTGTAGTGTAACGGCTGCGGACGAAAAAAAGGGCAGCCGCGCCGCCCTTTCATCATTGGCTTGAAACATTAACCGGGCATTAATGCAGGCCCTGGATGTAGCTGGCCAATGCCTCGATGTCATGGTTGCTCAGTTTCCCGGCGATGGTGCGCATGGTCATGGCATCGCCGTCATTGGTACGGTTGCCTTCTCGGAAGTCGGTCAACTGTTTGCTCACGTACTGGGCATGCTGCCCGCTCAGGTGCGGGAAGCCGGCCAAGGCAAGGCCGGCGCCGTCAGGCGAATGGCAGCCCGTACACGCCGGCATGCCCTTGTCCAGGTCGCCACCATTGAACAGCGCACGTCCGCGCTCTACCAATGCAGGGTCGGCAGCGCCCACGCTGCCTTTCTGGCTGGCGAAGTACGCCGCGATATCGGCCAGGTCCTGATCGCTGAGGCCTGCCAGCATGCCGGTCATCTCCAGCACGACGCGTTTGCCGGCCTTGATATCGTGCATTTGTTTTTCAAGGTAGCGCTGGCCTTGACCTGCCAGCTTGGGGAAGTTCGGTGCCAGGCTATTGCCATCTGGGTTGTGGCAGGCCCCACAGACGGCCGCCTTGGCCTGGCCCGCAGCGGCATCGCCTTTGACGGGCTGCGCAGCAGTGGCCGCACCTGCGACACCCAGGCTCAACAGCAGACTCACGACTAGTTTGTTCATCAGCTAATCCAACACGGCTAAGGGTGAAATGTTATGTATCGGGACTGCCATTCATCCAAAGGATGACCAGACGGTAGTCCTCGGCACTGCAGTCCATGCACAATCCACGCGGCGGCATAGCCTTCAAACCCTGAGCATTGTGCCGTGCCGGCATTTTCATGCATTGCGCCAGATCAGGATTCAGGCCGCCCGGTCACCCGTCCTGGGCTCATGGGGCAGGCGTTCGCTGCACTCACCGCGAACACGCGGTTGTGCAACACCTCGGAATCCTGTGTAGCCTGTGCGCTGAAATCGGCAGGAACATACCGACAGCAAGCAGCCATCGCGTAATGCGCCATGGCTTTCAGGGTTGGGGGCCGCGCTGCGTTCTAGTGCGCAAGCTCATGTTCGACACCCCATGCTCATCCCCCTTAGCTGGGAGAATGAGCACACAAAAACTGGGGCATTATATACTTCCGCCGCCCAAACGGAAACGACACCGCTTGCCAGGCTCGGCTCCACAGGGCTTGGCAACACCCACATCGGATATCCCATGCAAGTCAAGAACCCCATCCTCGGCCTGTGCCAGAAAGCCAAATTCGCCCTCAGCGCCGCCAAGGTCGAACAATGCCCGGACGACCAGGGTTACGAGGTGGCCTTCGCCGGCCGCTCCAATGCCGGCAAATCCAGCGCACTGAACACGCTGACCCATGCCAGCCTGGCCCGCACTTCGAAAACCCCCGGCCGCACCCAGCTGCTGAACTTTTTCAGCCTGGATGAAGAACGCCGCCTGGTCGACCTGCCGGGCTACGGCTACGCCAAGGTCCCCATCCCGCTCAAGCAGCACTGGCAGCGTCACTTGGAAGCCTACCTGGGCAGCCGCGAATGCCTGCGTGGCGTGATCCTGATGATGGATGTCCGCCACCCGATGACCGACTTCGACAAGATGATGCTCGACTGGGCCAAGGCAAGCGGCATGCCCATGCACATCCTGCTGACCAAGGCCGACAAGCTCACCCACGGCGCCGCCAAGAACACCCTGCTCAAGGTGCAATCGGACATCAGGAAAGGCTGGGGTGAAGGCGTGACCATCCAACTGTTCTCGGCCCCCAAGCGTCTGGGCCTGGAAGACGCCTACCGCGTACTGGCAGACTGGATGGAGCTCGAAGACAAGCCAGTGGCCTGAAGGCCACCGCTTGCGCCTGGCAAATTTCAGGCAAAAAAAACCCCGGACTTCGTATGGGGAGGGGGAAGTTCGGGGTCCAAGCCCGGACCGCTAGGGCGTGGTCCGGATATCTGCCAACACTTAACACAACATAGGAGCATCGAACGGCTTCACCAGCCATTCAGGTACTCTGAGTCGCAGTTCACTGCTTTAGTTCCTGGGCCCTGGAACTATTTGCGACAGTTTCATGAAGCAAGCCCAGACAAGCACGGGCGCGCGCATCACGAAACCGCAGCGCAGCGCCCGTTAGCCCCGTAATCAGTGGGCCTCGTCCCAATTCGCTCCCACACCGGCCTCTACCAGCAAGGGTACGTCCAGCTGCGCCGCCTGGCTCATGTGCTTTCGAATTTCATCTTTCACCAGATCCACCAGGTCCTCGCGCACTTCAAGGACAAGTTCGTCGTGCACTTGCAGGATCACCCGTGCATCCAGTGCGCTTTCGGCCAGCCAGTTATCCACATTGACCATGGCGCGCTTGATGATGTCGGCTGCCGTGCCTTGCATCGGGGCGTTGATCGCCGTGCGCTCTGCTCCCCGGCGCAGGGCCGGGTTCTTGGCGTTGATGTCGGGCAGGTACAGACGGCGACCGAACAAGGTTTCCACGAACCCTTGCTGCGCGGCCTGGGCACGGGTGCGTTCCATGTAGGCCAGCACGCCTGGATAACGGGTGAAGTAACGGTCGATGTAGTCCTGCGACTGCTTGCGGTCCACCCCGATCTGCTTGGCTAGGCCGAAAGCGCTCATGCCATAGATCAGGCCGAAGTTGATCGCCTTGGCGCTGCGCCGCTGGTCATTGGTTACTTGCTCCAGCGCAACCCCGAACACTTCGGCCGCCGTTGCCCGGTGCACGTCCAAATCGTTCTGGAACGCGTGCAGCAGGCCCTCGTCCTTTGCCAGGTGGGCCATGATGCGCAGCTCGATCTGGGAATAGTCGGCGGCCAGGAGCTTGTAGCCAGGGCTGGCAATGAAGGCCTGACGGATTCGCCGGCCTTCGGCCGTGCGGATCGGAATGTTCTGAAGGTTCGGATCGCTGGACGACAATCGGCCGGTGGCTGCCACCGCCTGCTGATAAGAGGTATGGATACGGCCTGTGCGGGGGTTGATCTGCCCGGGCAACTTGTCGGTATAGGTACTCTTGAGCTTGCTCAGGCTGCGGTACTGCATCAGCACTTCCGGCAGTGGGTACCCTTGCTCGGCCAGTTCGTCCAGCACGGCTTCCGCCGTAGAGGGCTGGCCTTTGGCCGTCTTGCTGAGCACCGGCATGCCCAGTTTTTCGTAGAGGATTGCACCCAGCTGCTTGGGCGAGCCCAGGTTGAATTCTTCGCCAGCCAGCTCGAAGGCTCGCTGCTCCAACTCGGCCATCTTCACGCCCAGCTCGCCGCTCTGGATGTGCAACAGGGCAGCATCGACCAATGCGCCCTGGCGCTCGATCTTGGCCAATACCGGCACCAGCGGCATCTCGATGTCCATGAGCACTGGCTGCACACTGGGGGTCTTTGCCATGTGCCCCTGCAGTGCCTGGTGCAAACGCAGGGTGATATCGGCATCCTCGGCCGCGTAGGGGCCGGCCTTGTCCAGGTGGATCTGGTTGAAGGTCAGCTGCTTTGCACCTTTGCCGGCAATGTCTTCGAAGGCAACGGTGGTATGCCCAAGGTACTTCTGCGCCAGGCTGTCCATGTCATGCCGGGTGCCGGTCGAATTGAACACGTACGATTCGAGCATGGTGTCGTAGGCCACACCCCGTACCTCGATGGCGGGGGAGCCATTGGCAAGGATGTTGATGTCGTACTTGGCGTTCTGGCCCACCTTGGCTTTCGCCGGGTCCTCCAGCAAGGGCTTGAGGGCCAGCAGCACGGCGTCCCGATCCAGCTGGGCCGGCGCGCCTTCGTAGTCGTGCATCAAGGGTACGTAGGCCGCTTCATGGGGTTCGACGGCGAAGGAGATGCCCACCAGTTGGGCACGCTGGGCATCAAGGCCGGTGGTTTCGGTATCGAAGGCGAACAGCGGTGCCTGGCGCAGCTTCTCGAGCCAGGCGTCGAAGCGGTCTTGATCCAGGATGGTTTCATAGCGGGCCTCCACCATGGCCGCCGGGGGCTCTGCCGGTGGCAACTCGTCCCCCTCCGTGGCAGCGTCGCGCTGCAGATCGGCAATCCAGCTTTTGAATTCCATTTCGGTGTACAGCGCCAACAGCGCCTCGCGGTCCGGCTCGCCACACACCAGCGCATCGACTTCGATATCCAGCGGCACATCGATCTTGATGGTGGCCAACTCGTAGGACATGAAGGCCGCTTCCCGATGCTCCTCGAGCTTGGCCGGCAGGCTCTTGGCGCCTCGGATAGGCAGGGCAGGCACCTTGTCGAGGTTGGCGTACAGGTCGCTCAGGCCCCCGCCGATCCCCGTCAGCAGACCGACGGCGGTTTTCTCGCCGACACCAGGCACGCCTGGAATGTTATCGACCTTGTCGCCCATCAGCGCCAGGAAGTCGATGATGTGCTCGGGGCCGACCCCGAATTTCTCGTGCACGCCAGCCACGTCCAGCACGCTACCGGTCATGGTGTTGACCAGGGTAATGTGCCCATCGACCAACTGCGCCATGTCCTTGTCGCCAGTAGAGATGATCACCGGCCGATCTAGCGCTGCGCTGCTGCGGGCCAGGGTGCCGATCACATCGTCAGCCTCGACCCCTTCGACGCACAGCAACGGGTAGCCCATGGCCTTGACGCTGGCATGCAGCGGCTCGATCTGCACGCGCAGGTCGTCAGGCATGCTGGGGCGGTTGGCCTTGTAGTCGGCAAACAGGGTGTCGCGGAACGTACCGCCCTTGGCGTCGAACACCACGGCGAACAAGCTGTCCGGATACTGCCTGCGCAGGCTCTTGAGCATGTTGAGCACACCTTTGACCGCGCCGGTCGGCATGCCCTTGGACGTGGTCAGGGGGGGCAGGGCGTGGAAGGCGCGATAAAGGTAAGAGGAACCGTCCACGAGGACGAGGGGCGCTTGGCTCATGAGCAGAATCAACCTTTTCGACGGGTCCGGCGCTAGAATAGCCAGAATCATTGACGACAAAGGGACTAGGTTATCATGCGTACACTCAATCGCTTGTTACTGCTCTGCCTGATGGCAGGCCTGCCCGTCGTTACCTTGGCGGCGGATGACGCGCCCTCGGCCGATCCCGAGGTGACCATTCGCACGGAAGGCGACAGGACCATCCAGGAATATCGCCAAAACGGCTTCCTGTATGCGATCAAGATCACGCCCAAACATGGCAAGCCTTACTTTCTGGTACGCGCCGATGGCTCAGATGGCAACTTCATTCGCTCCGACCAGCCGGACATGCTGATTCCGTCCTGGAAGATCTTCGAGTGGTAATCTGACGCGCACCGTTCACATCAACCCGGCACTTCTGCCAGAAGTGCCTGCATGGGCAATCTTTCATCATGTCAGTCTTCACCCCCGTGACCCGCCCTGAGCTGGAAACCTTTCTGGCGCCATACGAACTGGGTCGCCTGCTCGATTTCCAAGGCATCGCCGCCGGCACCGAGAACAGCAATTTCTTCGTCAGCCTCGAACAGGGGGAGTTCGTGCTGACGCTGATCGAGCGTGGGCCCAGCGAGGACATGCCGTTTTTCATCGAGCTGCTCGATACCCTGCACACGGCCGACATGCCAGTGCCCTACGCCATCCGTGACCGTGACGGCCATGGCCTGCGCGAGCTGTGCGGTAAGCCGGCCTTGTTGCAACCCAGGCTCTTGGGCAAACACATCAAGGCACCCAATGCCCAGCATTGTGCCCAGGTCGGGGAGCTGCTGGCGCACATTCACCTGGCCACGCGCGAACACATCATCGAACGTCGCACGGACCGAGGCCTGGACTGGATGCTGGCCGCCGGCGCCGAACTGCTACCGCGCCTCAATGCCGACCAGGTCCGCCTGCTGCAACCGGCGCTGGATGAAATCACCGCGCACAAGGCGCAGATTCTGGCATTGCCGCGGGCCAACCTGCATGCCGACCTGTTCCGCGACAACGTGATGTTCGAAGGCACCCACCTGTCCGGGGTCATCGACTTCTACAATGCTTGCTCGGGGCCGATGCTGTATGACATTGCCATTACCCTGAACGATTGGTGCCTGGACGCGCAGGGGGGGATCGATGTACCGCGCGCCCAGGCATTGCTGGCTGCCTACGCCGCATTGCGACCCTTCACCGCAGCTGAAGCCGAACTCTGGCCGCAGACGTTGCGCGTCGCCTGCGTTCGGTTCTGGCTGTCTCGCCTGATCGCGGCAGAATCATTTGCCGGAATGGACGTGATGATTCACGACCCGAGTGAATTCGAGGTGCGTCTGGCGCAGCGGCAACAGGTGGCCATACGGCTGCCGTTCGCCCTCTGATCCAAGCTCTGCTGGCAGGCCGTTCGAGCTTGTCCTCGAACACGGCGCCATCGGACGCTGCCCACGCGGCGCCCGATCCAGGCCTGTCGCCAGCCGCGTGTGGTTAGAGTTGCTCCAGGCAGCTCGCCAGGTCGCTGCCGAGCTTGTCGAGCAACCGCTCGTAGCCTTGTGCATTCACCGGGTCTGTGCCACCCAGCGCATCGAGCTCGGCCAGGCGCACCGGCAGACCGGCTGTCAGCGTTTCGGCCAGTCGCGGGCGCAAGGGCGGCTCGCTGAAGACACAGGTCTTGCCGACTTCCTGCAGGCGCTTGCGCATGGCGGCCACGTGTTGAGCACCGGGTTGCACCTCGGAGGCCACACTGAACACACCGGTGTGCTTGAGGCCATATTCAGCTTCGAAGTAATCGAAAGCCTCGTGGAACACGAAATACGGTTTGCCGGCTACACCCGAAACCCGGGCCTTGATGCGTGCGTCGAGCGCGTCAAGGCGCTGTGTGAACGCCGTCAGGTTGCGTTTGTAGCGATCGGCATTGGCAGGGTCCGCGCTGGCGAGGTCGGCTGCCATCTTCGCAGCGATCACTCGTGCGTTCACCGAAGACAGCCACAGGTGAGCGTCCAGGCTCCCCGGACGATGATCATGGTCATGGTCATCGTGGTCTTCATCATGAGAATGGCTGTCTTCGCCGAAATGACGCAGCTTCATGCCCGGCAGCGACTGCACAGGGACAGTGGCCTTGCTGCGACTGGCCAATACCCGCGGCAAGAACCCTTCCATGTCCGGACCGATCCAGTACAGCAGATCGGCATCGGCAACCCGCCGTACGTCCGAGGGGCGCAATGCATAGTGGTGGGGAGAGGCGCCAGGAGGCAGCAGCACTTCAGGGCTGCCGACGCCATCCTGCACAGCGGCGGCAATCTGCTGCAGAGGCTTGATACTGGTCAGCACACGCACGTCGGCATGGGCAGAAAATGCGATGAAAGCGACAAACAGGGTAAGGAATCGGGCCACGGTAGGTACTCGAATCGTCAGAAACAGGTAACATAATAACGTCTCTATCCAGAACCGTCGCTGCCCATGTCCATTACGCCGCTGGCCAACCGCCCCCATGACCATTCCCATTGCGTGCATAGCGCCCTGGCTGAAGCCGATGCCTTGTGCGCCCGCCAGGGGCTGCGCCTGACCGCGCTGCGCCGGCGGGTACTGGAGCTGGTATGGCAGAGCCACAAACCTTTGGGCGCCTACGATATCCTGGCCGTGCTCAGCGAGCAGGACGGCCGCCGCGCCGCGCCGCCGACGGTGTACCGGGCGCTGGACTTCCTTCTGGAAAACGGCCTTGTGCACCGTATCGCCTCGCTGAATGCCTTCATCGGCTGTAGCCACCCCGAGCATACGCACCAAGGGCAATTTCTCATTTGCCGCCAGTGCCATATCGCCATCGAGCTGGAGCAAGCGAGCATCAGCGATGCGATCATCGGCAGCGCCAGGCACGTGGGTTTCACGGTTGAGAACCAGACCGTCGAAGTCGTGGGCCTGTGCAGCAATTGCAGGAACGCAGCATGAGCGACGCGCTGATCCGCCTGGAGCAGGTCGGCGTCACCTATGGCGGCGAGGCCGTGCTCGACAGCATCGACCTGGCCGTCGCGCCTGGCCAGATCGTGACCCTGATCGGGCCCAACGGGGCGGGCAAGACCACCTTGGTCCGAGCCGTGCTGGGCCTGCTCAAACCACACCGCGGTTCGGTATGGCGCAAGCCCCGGCTGCGCATTGGCTACATGCCACAGAAAATCCAGGTCGATGCCACGCTGCCCTTGTCGGTGCTGCGCTTTCTGCGCCTGGTGCCGGGGGTGGATCGCGCTGCGGCCTTGTCGGCGCTTCAGGAAGTCGGCGCCGAGCATGTGATCGACAGCCCGATCCAGACCGTGTCGGGGGGTGAAATGCAGCGCGTGCTGCTGGCCCGGGCCCTGCTGCGAGAGCCTCAGTTGCTGGTGCTGGACGAGCCAGTGCAAGGCGTGGATGTGGTGGGGCAGACCGAGCTGTACAACCTCATTACCCGGTTGCGTGATCGTCTGGGCTGCGGAGTATTGATGGTTTCTCACGACCTGCACCTGGTCATGAGTGCTACCGACCAAGTGGTGTGCCTGAACCGCCATGTGTGCTGTTCGGGTCATCCCGAACAAGTCAGCGGTGACCCGGCATTCGTCGAACTGTTCGGCCAGACCGCGCCCAGCCTTGCCATTTATCATCACCACCATGACCACAGTCACGACCTGCACGGGTCTGTTGTCGCCCCAGCCCCCCATGTTCACGGAGCGCACTGCAAGCATGGCTGATTTTCTCCTCTACGCCCTGCTCGCTGGTCTGTCCCTCGCGCTGGTAGCCGGCCCCCTTGGCTCGTTCGTCGTGTGGCGGCGCATGGCCTATTTTGGCGATACCTTGTCCCATGCCGCCTTGTTGGGCGTGGCGTTGGGGTTCGTGCTGGATGTCAGCCCTACATTGGCGGTGACCGTGGGCTGCCTGCTGCTGGCGATCCTGCTGGTGACTCTGCAGCAACGTCAGCCTTTGGCGTCCGACACGCTGCTGGGCATCCTGGCACCCAGTACCTTGTCCCTGGGCTTGGTGGTGCTGAGCTTCATGCATGACGTGCGCATCGACCTGATGGCTTACCTGTTCGGGGATCTGCTGGCCATCAGCCCGACCGATCTCGCCTGGATCCTGGGCGGTAGCGCTCTGGTGCTGGTACTGATCGCCGCCTTGTGGCGCCCTCTGCTGGCCGTGACCGTTCACGAAGAACTGGCGACGGTCGAAGGGTTACCGGTTGCAGCCTTGCGCATGGCATTGATGCTGTTGATCGCCGTGGTGATCGCGGTTGCCATGAAAATCGTCGGCGTACTGCTGATCACCTCCTTGCTGATCATTCCAGCAGCAGCCGCCCAGCGGCATGCACGCTCGCCCGAGCAGATGGCTGTAGGCGCCAGTGTGATCGGGGTGACGGCCGTCTGCGGCGGGTTGGCGTTATCGTGGTTCAAGGACACACCCGCCGGCCCATCCATTGTGGTGTGCGCTGCAGTGCTATTCTTGCTGAGTCTGGCCCTGCCCAAACGGTGAACGACAGGCCTCCAAGGCCTGCGTTGCAACCTTCGGCGGAGTAAAGGGTCTGTAAGACCTGTTTTCGAGCGTGCGCACCTGGGTGTAGACTTGCTCGCTTTTTGCGCAAATAGAGAGCCGCAGGAATGAAGCCGTTTGCCTCCCGTTGTCTGCTTGTTGGCGTATTTTCCCTGTTCCTTGCCGCGTGCTCCCAAGCGCCGGTGGAACAGACCACCGCGCCTGCCCAGCCTGATGCATGGCAGCAGTTGCAACAGAACATCGCCAGCAATGAGCTGGCCACCGCAGAAGACCAGCTGGTCTCGCTGCAAACACAGTCCCCTGGCGATGCCCGTGTCGAGCAGTACCAGCGCGAGTTGGCCGAAGCCTACCTGCAACGCAGCCAGATCATGTTGCAGAAGGGGGACGTGAACGCGGCTGTCACTGCCCTGGCGCGTGCGCGCGCACTGATGCCACAGGCACCGGCGGTCACCGGCGGTGACGCCGTCTCCCAGGCGCGCAAGGCGGAGCTGGCCAAGGCCGAAGCCGCACTCAAGGCTGTCGAAGCCAAGCCAAGGGCTCGGGTGATCGACCCCAGTGCGCCCAGTACGGTGGTTGCACTGAAGACCACCGACATCGAGGCCATGCGCCGACAGCTCGACGATATCGCTGCCGACGTGGTCAATTATGGCTGTGACGTGGTGTTCCAGGTGCCACGCAGCGCGGACGCGCCGTGGCTGAAGACGTTGTTGGCAAAACGCGTTCACAAGATCGACACCACGTTCGAGCTGAAACAGAAGCACGATATTCAGCGCGCGCTGCCCGCTCAAGTGGTGCTGGTCCCCCACCAGCGTTAAGCCAGTGAAAAGGGGCTGCGGTGCAGCCCCTGACACGCTGGCGTCTTAGGCAGGAACCGCTTCGGCAGCCGCCTCACGCTCCCACACACGATGCCCTTCCACGGCCTTGACGAATGCGTCCAGGGCCTTCTGGTCGTCGCCGGTCAGCAGACCTTTGTCTTCCTTCAAGTTCAGGGTCGCGAGCAACTCCTTGGTCAGTACCATTGCCTTGAGGTGCTTGTAGCCTTCGAGCAGGAAATGCTTGGCCAGGCCACTGGCGGCCATGGCATCGGTCGACGCCTTGCCTGCTGGCACGACGATGCCATCGAACATGATCGACGGCATGCCTTCCATCGATGCATCCACTGGCAGTTGCGTGCCATCGGCCGCCTTCACCGGTGCCGAGGTCGGGCCCAGCAGCATGGGGCGGGCGCTTTGCGCTTCGAGGGCCTTGACCATCTTGTCGACACTGGCCGCATCCACGCCGTTGGCGATCAGTACAGCGATCTTGCGGCCCTTGATGCCAACCTTGCCAGGATGGTTCATCTGGCTCAGGGCCGGTGATTCAGCCAGTTTGCTGCCCTTGACCTTGACAGTACCGGCTTTCGGAGCCGGCAGGCCCAGGTTCTCGGCCACGGCTGCCGCCAGTTTCAAGTCGATGTTGGCAAGAATCTCGTTCACCTGGCGTGCGCGAATGTGCTCACGCTCGACCTTGCCCAGCTCGAAGCTGTAGGCCTTGATGATGTGTTGCTGCTCGGTCGGGCTCATGCTCTGGAAGAACAGGCGCGCCTGGGAGAAGTGGTCACCGAACGAATCGCTGCGCTGGCGAATCTTGTGTGCGTCGACCCGCTCCTGGTACGTCTCGAAACCACCATCGCGTGGGCCTGGCGGTGTTTCTTTAGGCCAGCCACCGTCAATGGAGTTGGGCTCGTAGGCAGCGCGGCCCTTGTGCACGACATGCTGATGCATCGCATCACGCTGGTTGTTGTGGTTAGGCGCAACCGGCCGATTGATCGGCAGCTGATGGAAGTTCGGGCCGCCCAGGCGGCTGATCTGGGTATCGGTGTAGGAGAACAGGCGCCCCTGCAGCAGCGGGTCATTGGTGAAGTCGATGCCCGGTACGATGTGGCCTGGGCAGAATGCGATCTGCTCGACTTCGGAGAAGAAGTTATCCGGGTTGCGATTGAGCACCATCTTGCCCAGTGGGGTAACGGGCACCAGTTCCTCGGGAATGATCTTGGTTGGGTCCAGCAGGTCGAAGTCGAACTTGTGTTCGTCGGCTTCGGGGACGATCTGCACGCCCAGCTCCCATTCTGGGTAGTCGCCGGTCTCAATGGCCTCCCAGAGGTCGCGACGGTGGTAGTCGGTGTCCTTGCCTGCCAGCTTCTGCGCCTCGTCCCACAGTACCGAATGCACGCCTTCGCTCGGCTTCCAGTGGAACTTGACGAAGCTGGCCACGCCTTCGGCGTTGATCAGGCGGAACGTGTGCACGCCGAAGCCTTCCATCATGCGCAGGCTGCGCGGAATGGCGCGGTCGGACATGGCCCAGACGACCATGTGAGCCGATTCCGGCACCAGCGAGACGAAGTCCCAGAAGGTGTCATGAGCCGAACCGCCGGTAGGGATCTCATTGTGCGGCTCGGGCTTCACGGCGTGCACGAAGTCCGGGAACTTGATGGCGTCCTGGATGAAGAACACCGGCATGTTGTTGCCGACCAGGTCGAAGTTGCCTTCGTCGGTGTAGAACTTCACGGCAAAGCCGCGCACGTCACGCACCGTATCACCTGAGCCGCGCGGCCCCTGCACGGTGGAAAAGCGCACGAATACAGGGGTGATCTTCTCCGGGTCCTGCAGGAAGCCGGCCTTGGTCAGCTCGGCGTGGCAACCATAGCTCTGGAAATAGCCGTGGGCACCGGTGCCGCGTGCGTGGACGATACGCTCCGGGATGCGCTCATGGTCGAAGTGGGTGATCTTCTCGCGCATGATGAAGTCTTCAAGCAGCGAGGGGCCGCGGTCGCCGGCCTTCAAGGTGTTCTGGTTGTCCGAGATGCGCACACCCTGGTTGGTGCGCAGCGCCTGCCCGGTGGCATCACTGCGGTCCGCTTCCAGGCTTTGCAGTTTGGCGTTGGTATTGGCCCGATCCGGGGTCTGGGTGCCAGCGGCCTCGCTGTGTTTTGGCGCATCCGTGTTCTTGCTGGGCATGGTTGGCTTTCCTCATCAGTCTTCAGGCGCCCGATCGGGCTTGTCCAGCTAGTGACTGAGGTGAATGGCCGAGCGTTCAATCGGGATGACCAGCTGTCGCCATATAGCGTTCAGATTGGTGCGAAGCAAAATAAATGCTAAGAACAGCGGTTATAAAAGGCTAAAATGCGCCCCCCAGCCAACCGCTGAATCAATTTCAATGCGCCCCACAAGGTTCGCTACGTGATCGAGTTCCAACAGGTACACAAGACTTACCGCGTTGCCGGTAGAGAAATCCCCGCACTGAATCCGACGTCCCTGACGATCGACGATGGCCAGGTGTTCGGCCTGATCGGCCATTCCGGCGCCGGCAAAAGCACCCTGCTGCGCCTGATCAACCGCCTGGAAGAACCTTCCGGCGGCAAGATCATCGTCGACGGCGAAGAAGTGACCGCGTTCAATGCCACCCAGCTGCGGGGCTTTCGTCAGCAAGTAGGCATGATTTTCCAGCATTTCAACCTGCTGGCTTCCAAGACCGTTGCCGACAATGTCGCCCTGCCGCTTACGCTCGCAGGTGAATTGTCGCGTGCCGAAATCGACAAACGCGTGATCGAGCTTCTGGCCCGGGTCGGGCTGTCGGACCATGCGCGCAAATACCCTGCGCAGCTGTCGGGCGGCCAGAAACAGCGCGTCGGCATCGCCCGAGCCCTGTCCACCAACCCGAAAATCCTGTTGTGCGACGAGGCGACTAGCGCCCTGGACCCGCAGACCACGGCCTCGGTGCTGCAACTGCTGGCTGAGATCAACCGGGAGCTGAAACTCACCATCGTCCTCATCACCCACGAAATGGACGTGATTCGCCGCGTCTGCGATCGGGTGGCTGTGATGGACGCCGGCCAGATCGTCGAGCAAGGCTCGGTAGCGGATGTGTTCCTGCACCCGCAGCATCCCACCACCAAGCGCTTCGTACAGGAAGACGAGCAAGTCGACGAAGGCGAACAGCGCGACGACTTCGCTCACGTGCCGGGCCGCATCGTACGCCTGACCTTCCAAGGCGAAGCGACCTATGCCCCGCTGCTGGGCACCGTCGCTCGCGAAACCGGCGTCGACTACAGCATCCTTGCCGGACGTATCGATCGCATCAAGGACGTCCCGTACGGTCAGCTCACGCTCGCCCTTATCGGCGGCGACATGGATGCGGCCTTTGCCCGCTTCAAGGCAGCTGATGTTCATATGGAGGTACTGCGTTGATGGACGCCTTGAGTTTCTTTGCCAACGTCGATTGGGCCGAAATCTGGCTGGCCACCGTCGATACCATGATCATGCTGTTCGGCTCGCTGTTCTTCACCGTGCTGTTGGGCCTGCCGCTTGGCGTGCTGCTGTTCCTGTGCGGCCCGCGCCAGATGTTCGAACAGAAGGGCGTATACGCGCTGCTGTCGCTGGTGGTCAACGTGCTGCGCTCGCTGCCGTTCATCATCCTGTTGATCGTGATGATCCCGATCACCGTGTTGATCACGGGCACCTCCCTGGGCGTGGCAGGTGCTATCCCGCCGCTGGTGGTAGGTGCCACGCCATTCTTCGCTCGCCTGGTGGAAACCGCCCTGCGCGAAGTGGATCGCGGCATCATCGAAGCCACCCAGTCGATGGGCGCCACCACGCGCCAGATCATTACCAGTGCGCTGTTACCCGAGGCCCGACCAGGCATCTTCGCCGCAATCACCGTTACTGCCATCACCCTGGTTTCCTACACCGCCATGGCCGGCGTCGTGGGTGCAGGCGGTCTGGGGGATCTGGCGATTCGCTTCGGCTACCAGCGTTTCCAGACCGACGTGATGGTCGTGACCGTGGTGTTGCTGCTGGTACTGGTGCAGATTCTGCAAAGCGTGGGCGATCGACTGGTTGTGCATTTTTCCCGTAAATAACCCCAATGGGGTCGGCTCGGCCGACCCGTTCGGGGGCCGTCGCGGCCCTCACAAGGAGTGATCAATGAAGAAGCTGCTTGCTGTAGCCGCCGCCGTCGCGGCTTTCTCGGCCCAGGCCGATACCCTGACCGTCGCCGCGACTCCGGTGCCACACGCCGAGATCCTCAATGTGGTCAAGCCACTGCTGGCCAAGGACGGCGTGGACTTGAAGGTCAAGGAATTCACCGACTACATCCAGCCAAACGTGCAGGTAGCGGAAAAGCGCCTGGACGCCAACTTCTTCCAGCACCAGCCCTACCTGGATGAGTTCAACAAAGCCAAGGGTACCGACCTGGTAAGCGTTACCGGCGTGCACATCGAACCGCTGGGCGTCTACTCGACCAAGATCAAGAAGCTGGACGAGCTGCCCTCCGGTGCTACCGTGGTCATCCCCAACGATGCCACCAACGGCGGCCGTGCGCTGCTGCTGCTGGACAAGGCGGGCGTCATCAAGCTCAAGGACAATACCAACATCCTGTCCGGCGTGAAGGACGTTGCCCAGAACCCGAAGAACATCAAGTTCCGCGAACTGGAGGCAGCCACCATTCCGCGCGTGCTGACCCAGGTCGATGCCGCTCTGATCAACACCAACTATGCGCTGGAGGCCAAGCTGAATCCTGAGAAGGACGCGCTGGCCATCGAGGGCAGCGATTCGCCTTACGTGAATATTCTCGTTGCACGTCCGGACAACAAGGACAGCGAGGACATGAAGAAACTGGCAGCCGCCTTGCATTCGCCCGAGGTGAAGCAGTTCATCACCGAGAAGTACAAAGGTGCTGTAGTACCCGCTTTCTGACCCTCCCCACGAGGTCGCCTTGCGACCCATCGTGCGGCTGATTGTCGGAGCGTGACGCAAGCGCAGGGGTAATGCCCTGCGCTATCGCTCCACTGGCCTGCTATTGCGCTGCGCCAAAAGCCTGAGGTTCAGTCGCCCTTGACCAGGCCAGGCAGGCGGGCTACCAGTTTTTGGTTATTGAACGGTGCTCGAATGAAACCACGCTGACGGCCATCCGGGCCGACGACGGCAAGGTTGCCGCTGTGGTCTACGGTATAGCCCGGCTTGCTGGTATCGGCAGGAATGAACGGGATACTAAGCGCATTGGCCAGTTTCTGAGTGTCATCTATGGAACCGGCCACCCCGACGAAGTCCTTGTCGAAGTAGCCTAGGTATTGCTTGAGCTGGTTCGGCGTGTCGCGATTGGGGTCCACGCTCACCAAAATCACCTGCAGACGGTCCAGGGTTTGCTTGGGCAGTTCGCTTTTCACTTGTCGCAGCTGCGCCAGCGTGGTCGGGCAGATGTCCGGGCAATAGGTATAGCCGAAGAACAGCAACGACCACTTGCCTTTCAACTGGTCCAGTTGCACCGGCTGGCCGTCCTGGTTGGTCATGGTCACATCAGCCACCGCCCGGCTTTGCGGCAGCAGGATGATACCGGCGTCGATAAGCTCGGTGGCACTTGGGGGCCGCTTGCCATTGAGCACGTTGTTGAGGACCAAGCCCATGATCACGACGATCAGGGCAGCGATGATGAAGACGGCTTTCTGGGTTCGGGTCATGGGCTCGGTACGGATTAGGTCGGCGATAAAGGCTGCGCACAGCGTGAGCAGTCAGCCAGTAGGGTACGCGATGCTGCTCCACTGCGCATGCGGCGGGCTGCCACGGCCCTCATCCGTAGGCCTGCGCAGGTGGTCCAACCCCACCCGCGAGGCACAGGAAGCTGTTTGTGAAATGAACTTCATCAACGGTTCGAAGGCTCTAAACCTGTGTAATTCAAGGAGAACGACCAGGCAGGATTGGCTCTATATGCAGGACACAGCGCGGATTGGATCCGTTTATAACAAATGGATCTTAACTATTTTGAATATCCAGCTAAGTTAGTGTCTTCCGTTTGAAACGTTTTGTCCTTGGAGTTGTCATGAACATCGCTGCTGTACGCGAGCAGGTGAGTCAAGCCCATCAACATGAAGGCCAGACCGGCCAGCTTAAAAAGCGTCTCGCGCTGCAACTGCCGCATCTGCACCCTTCTATCCAATTGCCGGAGCAGGGCGCTCAGGACACGCTGGTGCGCTTTGTCGGTGCCTACATCGATCAGGTGCCAGAACTGCTCGAAGCAGCTCATGAAGTGGCGCGCGAAGCCGGTATCGAGTCGCAGATCAAACCTGTGCTGAAAATTGCAGAAGCCTATTTCCTGCAACCGCCTAGCGTCATGCAAGGGCATGCCGGCCTGGACTGCCTGCTGGACGAGGCGTACCTGGCCCATCGCCTGGTAGAAGAGGTCAACGATCTGTACATCCGCCACTTCCAGCAGCCGCTCATCCCCGTCGATACCACGGTTGCCAACCTGATCGCTCACCAACTCATAGGCGAGGCGTTCGCCAATCAGCTCGATGAGGTGGTGCACCATTCGGTCGATGAAATGCTCGACGACGAAAGCTTCGCTGCCGAGTCTGTGGAAGCGTACCGTGGAAAGCTGAGCAGCCCCGAAACAGGAGCCGCCTGGAAGCGCTGGCCTTGCCTGTCACGCCAGCTGGGCGTGGAGCTCGGCCAGCCGGCCTGAGGTGTACCAGGCTGGCCCATCGTCGGCAGGCCAGCCTGGGTCATCATCCGCCGTCAGGCACCCACGCCGGATGTGGTGCGTAGACGCCCCTCGACACGACGTTTCAAGCGCTTGTGCTCGATTCGAAGCTTGGACCCGTTGGCTGCATTGCTGCGGCTCCAGTCTTCGAGTAGCTCCAAGCAGGCGTGGTCGATGTAGCTGAGGTTACCCAGCGGCACATGCAGCGTGGTCCCGGCTGGCACGCCATCGAGTACCTTGGTCAGCGCCGGCACTTTCAGGAAGGTCGCCGCGCCGCTCAGGCGAAGCTCCATGTGCCCAGCCTTGGGCAGGTCCACCAGGCTGATCTTCAAGCGTGCGGCCTTGAACGCCAGTTTCAGCAAGGTCAGCGCGAAGCCCAGCAATACGCCGGTGAGCAGGTCGGTGAAGATGATCGCCAGGGCAGTGGCCGCATAGGTAAACATCGGCATCCGGCCATAGCGCCCGAGACCGCGGAAAGCCTTGAAATCGACCAGCTTGATCCCGGTGAACACCAGAACGCCGGCCAGGCTTGCGATCGGAATCTGCTGCAGGATGCTGCTCAGCACCACCACGAACGCCAGCAGCCACAGGCCATGCAGAATCGCCGAGGCGCGGGTTTGCGCACCGGCCTGAACGTTAGCCGAGCTACGCACGATCACGCCGGTCATGGGCAACGCGCCCAGCATGCCACACAGCATGTTGCCGATACCCTGTGCCGACAGCTCACGGTCGAAGTCCGAGCGCTGGCCATTGTGCATACGGTCCACCGCTGCAGCGGACAACAAGGTTTCGGCACTGGCAATGAACGCCAGTGCGAAGGCAGCCACCAGCAGGCCAGGGTCAGCCAGCTTCATCAAGTCATCCAGCCGAATCCAGTCGATGGCTTCGGACAAGTCCGCAGGCACCTGCACACGGTTGACCGGCAGCGCCAGCCACATGCTGATGGCCGTCATGGCCGCTACACCCAGCAGCGCCCCAGGGATGAAGCGCAGGCGCTGTGGCCGCAAACGTTCCCAGCCCCACATGATGGCGATGGTGCCCAACCCCAGCGCGCCGGCCTGCCAACCCATCCCCGCGTTTTCCACCGGCAGCGCCGCCGCGACGGTTGCTGGGAACGCCAGCAGGTTCTGCATGCCTGACGGCTGGGGCGCAGTGTCGAACATCACATGAACCTGCGACAGCACGATCAGCACCCCGATGCCCGCCAGCATGCCGTAAACCACAGCCGGCGCCGTCACCCGGAACCAGCAGCCAAGGCGCAGGCGCCCTGCAAGCAATTGCAGCAACCCAGCCAGAAGCAGGATCGGCCCGAGCATCGCTATGCTGTGCTGGCGCACCAGTTCGAAGACCAGCACTGCAAGCCCCGCCGCCGGCCCACTGACCTGCAACGGGGAGCCTGCGAGAAACCCGACGACAATGCCGCCGATGATACCGGTGATCAGGCCCTTGGCCGGCGGCATGCCGGAGGCGATCGCAATGCCCATGCACAAAGGCAGGGCTACCAGAAAGACCACTACCGAGGCCAGCAACTCACGCGGCAGGGCCGCTTTCAGCTGTGTAATGTTCACCGTATTACTCCTTTCTCTATCACACGGCCATTCCTCTGGCCGTGGGCACGTTTAGCCCTGACAAGCGCGCAGCAGCAGGCCGCCAGCGGATACGCCGGCACGTCAGTCAGGGAATTCAGGGCAGCAGACAGCCACGCCACACCCCTGCGGGGTGCAGCCGGCCATCAAGGTTCAGCGGTGGTCGGGTCGCTTAGTAGCGACCTCTCGGAGTGGCGCAGGGTACTGGCTGGTCTGCAGACAACGGCAAGAAGCTGTCGCTGAGGGCGTCGTAGGCTTCGATCTTGCTGGTTTCGATGTCATACACCCAGCCATGGATGTACAACTCGCCAGCGGCAAGCCGCGAGGCGACGGACGGGTGCGTGCGCAGGTGATGCAGCTGGGCGATGACGTTTTCCTTGGTCAGCACCTGCATGTTTTCATGCTCGGTTTCGCATGTGCAGTTGTTCTCGACCACGGTGCGGGCCACTTCGGCATGACGCAGCCATGCCCCGACAGTCGGCATCTTGGCCAGGGACTGCGGGTTGAGCACCGCGCGCATGGCGCCGCAATCGGAGTGACCACAGACGATGATGTGGTGCACCTTCAACGCCATCACGGCGTACTCGATGGCGCTGGAAACGCCGCCGTTCATCTGGCCATAGGGGGGCACAACGTTACCGACGTTACGGGTCACGAACAGATCGCCCGGCGAGCTTTGCGTGATCAGCTCGGGCACGATGCGCGAATCGGCGCAGGTAATGAACATGGCACGTGGCGTTTGCGCCGTGGCGAGCTTCTTGAACAGCTCTTGCTGCTCAGGAAAAACGTCATGATGAAAGCGCAGGAAGCCGTCGACAATGTGCTTCAGGGCGGCATCGGCGCTCTCCGCAGGGACCTGCGGCACGACCTTGGATGGGTCCTTTACGGGCATGATTCATCCTCTTGACGGTGAATAGGCAAATCCATTTTACCGGTGAAAGATTCTGGCAATGCTGGGATTTAGATGACAGGCATTGAGCATAAATCACAGTCGGTGTGGACTGATTTCCTACGCTAGCCGGGAAAACTTAACTGAAACTTAATTCGGAGGCTCTAGAACGGGCGTTCCAGATGATCAGGAGGGTGTTTCAATAGTAGCAAAAAAGCATCAATTGCCAAGTACCATGACTGCAATTATTTACTCGGATTAGTGACGCTGGGGGTAGCCCCGGCGCTTTGCCAAAGACAGCCTGTCGAGGCTGTGAGGCAACGCGCCGTCCGGGCAGCATTTCACCGCGCTGTGGTGCATTGGGTGTTCGAAGGTGACAACGCCTCGATGCCCGATCAAGCGTTCCGGTCGTTCAATTTCAGAATCAAGTCACGAACGGCCTCACCCGCTGCTGCGATGTAGCCTTTGTAAAAATCCCTGCCCTGGCGCAGCAATGGGGAGCCATCTAGGGATTCGGCAGCAGCTTCAACCGTTGCGGAGCCGTACTCTTCACTCATCGCTGCCACACTTCGGGCACGCGCCGCTGGGTCGTCATACGGCTTCTGATACCAACTGGATACTTGATATTCAACGCCCTCGCGCTCGAACTTTTCAAGCATGCTCATTGCCAGCGCGTCCAGCGATCCCTGGATCACTGCGGGGTCGATTTGATGGGCCTTCAGGTAGTTCTCGACGCGCATCTGAGCCGCCGTGATCAAGGCGCCATGGGTGTATCCCTCCATGGGTGGAAAAACACCTTCAGGAAGCTTCATGCCAGGGGTGTAGGAGTGGTAAGTGTAGTCTTTGCCAGCCATGTCTGACTCCGTGGCGTAAACAGGAGGAATGCCGGGCAGCGCTAGTAGGCTGACAGCCAAGGCTAGGCCCAAGCATCCGGATTGAGAAAACGTGCAGTGTGTACTCGATCGAAGGCGGGTTCGTTTCATCCGCATCTCGGCTAGATGTTCATCATTCGCAGGTCAGGCAGCAGAAAGTATTCACAGCCGCGGTTATCACAGAGTCATTCGGCAGCTCCATCAACGCTCAAATTTTCCAATCCGGCTATCAGGTCGTGCACACCATTACCCGCGCTTTCAATGTAGTTGCCGAGAAAGTCCCGGTCTTTGTCCAGTAGCGAGGAGCCTCTAAGTGACTCGGTGGCAGCGCGCACGGCAAGTGCACCAAAGTGCTCAGCCATGTCTGCAACGCTTTTGCTGCGGTCCGCGCTGTTCGCATAAGGCTTGTGGTACCACGTCGATATTTGATACTCGACATTTTGGGCTTCGAATGCCCGGTTAATCTGCTCGGCCAAGCCTATCAACGTTTCACGGACAAGCGCTGGCTCGATACCCTCTTTGCTCAACACTGCTTGGGCGCGCGTGGTAGCCGCGCCAACCATGTCCTCATGGGTGTAACCCGGCATAGGGGGGAACACCCCCTCTGGAAGTTTCATTCCTGGTTGATAGGGCTGGTAGTGGTTTGGACTATCTTGCATGGCAAGCTCCGTGGCTTGAACGGTTGATGGCATGGCCGATACGAAGGTGAATGCGCCATAGGCAAGCAAGGCCAGTAAGCAAGGCCGCAGACGAGATCGGCAGGAGTGGTGGGCCTGAACCGCTGCAGGTCCGATCGATGCATCCAAACTGTCGGTATTTCGCATATCTTCCCTGATGGTCAAATAAAGCCTGTCAATTACTAGCTCGCACCAATAGGTTTGTTTACCGAGCAAAAGGTCAGAATAGGGAGGTTAACCGAGCAATACGCGGCCACGGAATAGTAAAGTGCTTACATCATGTAAGCATTCTCTTACAAAAAGAACACGCGTGTATCTTTAGTCCGGAAGCACCGTTACGGCTGAAAAGCCTACCGATTCTAGGATTTATCGATCATCACGTTACGGCCGCCAACGCGTCGCCCGTTTTCATTACGTGATCGTTTTCAACAATAAAATCAAAGTCAATTCACAACCACTGTTGAGCACGTTTATGGGTTCAAGGCGACAGTGCGTTTTTCCAAGAAAGAGCGGTGCAAGAAGAGTGACGCCTTGCAACCAGCTGCTCTGATAGTTCGTAACGCAGGACCTGAGGCTCCAGGGTTAAAACAATTGAAGCTGGGCGCCAGGCGGGTTGAACAGCGAACAGTCCAGTTGCAAGGCGTCACGATCCTCAAACCCCAATTTGCGTACACCCTTGGCGAAGCGCTGGGCAAGTAGCTGTGCAAAAACTCCCTCGCCCCGCATACGAGCACCGAAGCGGCTGTCATAAAGCTCTCCACCCCGGCTTTGCCGAATCAGGCTCAATACATGCGCTGCGCGTTGCGGGTAGTGATCGTGCAACCACTGCGCGAACAGAGGGGCCACCTCCAGCGGCAAGCGAAGCATCATGTAGGCAGCGCTTTGCGCCCCGGCCGCTCGCGCCGACTCCAGCAGTTGCTCCAGTTCACAGTCGTTGATCATTGGAATGATCGGCGAACACATCACGCCTACGGGTACGCCGGCATCACGCAGCGTGCGTATGGCCCGCAAGCGCGCAGCCGGCGAAGCGGCACGTGGTTCCAGCACACGCTTCAAGTCGGCATCAAGGGTGGTATGGCTGATCATCACGCGCACCAGACGCAAGCTGGCCATTTCGGTCAATAGGTCAAGGTCTCGCAGGATCAAGGCGCCCTTGGTAACGATGGTCACTGGGTGGCGGAACTTCAGCAGCACCTCCAGCAAACGCCGGGTGAGCAAGTGTTCGCGCTCGATGGGCTGATAAGGGTCCGTGTTGGCACCCAGGTTGATCGGCGCGCACACGTACCCAGGTTTGCTCAGCTGTTGCGCCAGCACCTCGGCTGCGTTGGTCTTGGCAATCAGCTTGGTTTCGAAATCCAGCCCGGGGGACAGGTCCCAATAGGCATGCGAAGGGCGCGCATAGCAGTAGATGCAACCGTGCTCGCAGCCTCGATAAGGGTTGATGGACCGGTCGAAGGGCAGGTCTGGCGAAGTATTGCGGCTGATCACGGACTTGGCCGTCTCGATTCGTACTTCGGTCCCTTGCGTGGCCGGTACATCTTGGTACCAGCCATCGTCCTCATGCGATGAGCGGGTAGGGCCGAAGCGATTATGCGGGTTATGCGCAGTGCCGCGGCCCTTCAACGGTAGTGGGGGTAACATAGCCTAGCCCTTTGCTGTATGTATATACAGTAAAGGGCGTGCGCTGTAATTGCCAGCCCAGTCATCCGGTTGGTCGAAGCCACTGGAGATAAGGCTGCAGGCTCATCTTACGGCCTAGAAAATGCCTCACCCCTTCGGTCAATGGTCGCGATGCTCCCGGTGCGATGAGTGACTCGAACAACGCCTGACCAAGCTCGCGATCGAGCAGCCCCGCGGGCTCGAAGCGGGTAAAGATATCCACAGCACATGCCTCTGCCCAAAGGTAAGCGTAGTAGCCGGCATCATAGCCAGTCACCAAGTGGTCGAAGGCATGGGCGGGGTGGTCATGATCACTCAGGGGCCAATAACCACAGTATTCACGGAATTGACCGAAACGCTGGCGAACGCTTTCACCGTCACCTGGCGTTGTGTGCAGATCCAGATCGAACAAGGCCTTGCTCAGCTCCAGCGCGGCTTCGCCGATGGCTTCGCGCCTGTAGCGCTTGATGCACTGCTCGACCTGCTCTACCTCAATCTGATGCCCACCCACCTGGTGCGAGGAAATGCTGGCCAGATACGGGGCGTTCCATACCCATCGCTCGAACAGCTTGCCAAACAGCTCTGTGCCGTCAGTGCCCAGTTCGATCACGCCGGACTGCACCTGGTTGTCAGTACGTACCAGCAGATGGTGCAACGCATGGCCAAACTCGTGAAACAGCTTGCGCAGTGCCTGATGATCCAACAATGGCTGCTCACCGGCACCAGGCTCGGGCACATCGCTGAAGACAATCGCCACCGCCTGTTGGTAAATCCCCTCAGCGTCGATCCTGCGGTTACGGACATAGGTTGTGAACACGGCATCAGCCTGCTTGTCGGGATGCTGCACGGCATCCAGATAGAGAAGCCCCATGCATGCGTTTTGCTGAAACGCCTCGAAGGCCAACACCGACGGGGCCCACACGGGCACCGTGGAGGCCCGCAACTCCAGGTCAAAGAGCCGTTTGGCCAACTGGGTCAAGGCGCGAATGACTGCGTCCAAGGGGAAGAATTCACGCAATGCCTCGTTCGACACAAGGGTGGCCGCGTCTCGCGCCTGCCTTTGGACGAAGCGCAAGTCCCAAGGCTGCCAGTCATCCAGGCCCATGTTTTGCGCTTCTTGTTCCAGGCTTGAGCGCCATTGCAGCACTGCAGGCTTAATGCCGGCAGCCAGGTCTTGCAGGAATGAGCGAACTTGGCCTACTGAGCCTGCGCTTTTACGCTCGAAGCTCAGGGCCGTGTAGTTGGGGAAGCCCAACAGCATCGCGCGTTCACGACGCAGAAGTGCCAATTGTTGCAGTACGTCGCCGTTGTCTTGCAAAGGGCCTGTACCGACGCCACGGTTATGGAAGGCCCGGTATATCCGCTCGCGAACGTCACGTCGCTCAGCCTCTTCCAGTACACGCTCTGCTGCCCAGCTTTCGCAGGGTATCGACCACCCGGTCTTGCCACGCTGCCGCGCCCGCTCGCTCAATTCATCGAGACTGCGTTGAGACAGACCGCCCAATTGGCTGATGTCATCGATCACCACATCCGGCTGATCGAGATTGGACAGATACGCTTCTTCGAACTCGGTGATCCGCCGCTGCAGATCGAGCAGACGTGCCTTGTCGATTTCCGGCAGCGAAGCGCCACTCACGCGGAACTTCTCCAGATGCCAGCGCAACGTTGCACGCTGACCGCTATGAAGGTTACGACCCATATCGCTGTACGCCAGCTGTTCGTACAACGACTGAAGCCGCTCGTTGCTGAACCTCGCGTCCAGTGCTGAAGTGGCAGCGCTGTAAAACGCCATGATTGCGTCACCCCAGTCCTGTCCTTTGCCCAGCAGTGGCATTACCCCGTACAGCACGGCGTAGAGCTGGGCGTCCAGGTCATCCATGGCCAGTACCAGGTCATCCCACGTCGGCACGGATGGCTGACTGTGGATCACGCGCTCGATGCCCTGCGCATACCGTTCAAGGGCTTGGGCGAACGCATCCTGCATGCTCTCGAGGGTAATGGAGGAGTAGTCGACGGGCACATTGCCGCCTTGCAGAAGCGAGTTGCTCATCACGCTTTACCTTGCTCAATGACGGAGCATGCGAGCGTGCGCGACTGCAGGAAGGGGAAGGTTGGGATTAAATACCACCCGTGGCAACCGCCCGGGCCTTGCGCCCGGGCGGTGCAGCGGTCATTCGGTCGGTTTTTTCAGCTTCGGGTTGGGGAAGAATTGCACAGTCTGCACCTTCGCCGCTGCCGGCTTGGACGCTTGCTGGTTGACCCGAGTGCCCAGTTCGTTGGGCACCGACAAGCCCTGCTCGTTGAGCGTATCGGTGAAACCACACGCCACGCACTCGCGATGCGGCACCCCGTCCTCGTTCCACATCATCAACTTGTCGGCTTCACTGCATGCGGGGCACACGGCACCGGCGATGAAGCGCTTCTTGGTCTTGTTCACGGCGTCCTCGCTCATGCTGCCGTTTCTTCGGCCAGGCCGCTGTGGCGCAGCAAGGCGTCAATGGACGGTTCGCGCCCGCGGAAGTCGACGAACAGCACCATGGGCGCACGAGAACCGCCGCGTGCCAGCACCGCTTCGCGGAACGCCCGCCCAGTTTCGGCGTTGAACACGCCTTCTTCTTCGAAGCGCGAGAAGGCATCGGCCGACAGTACTTCAGCCCATTTGTAGCTGTAGTAGCCTGCGGCATAACCGCCCGCGAAGATGTGCGCAAAACTGTTCGGGAACCGGTTATAGGCAGGTGGGCGCATGACCGACACCTCATCGCGCACGCCTTCGAGTACCTGCAGCACCGTCCGGCCGTCGCCGTGGCTGGCATGAAGCTCGAAATCGAACAGCGAGAACTCAAGTTGGCGCACCATCATCATGCCGGACTGGAAGTTCTTCGCAGCCAGCATCTTGTCCAGCAGGTCCTGTGGCAGTGCCTCGCCGGTTTCGTAGTGGCCGGAGATCAACGCCAGGCCCTCTGGCTCCCAGCACCAGTTCTCCATGAACTGGCTAGGCAACTCCACCGCATCCCAAGCCACACCGTTGATGCCAGACACGCCTGCGTGATCGATGCGGGTCAACAGGTGGTGCAGGCCATGGCCGAATTCGTGGAACAACGTGGTGACTTCATCGTGGGTCAGCAGAGCAGGTTTGCCCGGCGCGGCAGGGGTGAAGTTGCACACCAGGTTGGCTACCGGGCTTTGCAGTTGGCCTTGGGCCGTAACGCGACGATCACGTGCCCCGTCCATCCACGCACCGCCACGCTTGTTGGCGCGGGCATAGAGGTCGAAGAAGAAGCGCCCCACATGCTGGCCGTTTTCCTTGATCTCGAACAGGCGGACATCCGGGTGCCAGGCGTCGAACTGCTTGAGTTCGTTGATCTCGATGCCGTACAGACGCTGCACGATGCCAAACAGCCCACCCAGTACCTTGTCGATGGGGAAGTACGCGCGCAGCGCTTCCTGAGACACGCTGTAGCGTTGCTCTCGCAGCTTCTCACCGAAGTACCCGGCGTCCCAGCTGGCTAGCTCGGGGCAACCCTGCTCGGCGGCGTAGGCCTTGAGCTGAGCCAGGTCGCGGGCGGCGAAAGGTTTGGAGCGCTTGGCCAGGTCGCGCAGGAAGCTCAATACCTGGTCACTCGACTCGGCCATCTTGGTGGCCAAGCTCAGCTCTGCATAGTTCGGGTAGCCCAGCAACTCGGCCAGCTCCTGACGCAGGTCGAGGATCTGCTGCATCACCGGACCGTTATCGAACTGCCCCGCGTTCGGGCCCTGGTCCGAGGCGCGTGTGCAGTAGGCGGCATACAGCTCTTCACGCAGCGCACGGTCGCTGGCGTAGGTCATCACTGCGTAATAGCTGGGGAATTCGAGGGTGATCAGCCAGCCTTCGAGATCTTTGGCTGCGGCGGCTGCAGCCATCTGGGCCTTGGCCGAATCGGGCAGGCCATCAAGCTTGGCCTCGTCGGTGACGTGCTTGCTCCAGGCCTGCGTGGCGTCCAGCAGCTGGTTGGAGAAACGGCTACCCAGTTCGCTGAGCTTGCTCTGCACCTCGGCGTAGCGTTGCTGTTTGTCGGCGGGCAGGTCGATCCCCGACAGACGGAAATCGCGCAACGCATGTTCAAGGATCGTTTTGTGCGCCACATCGAAGGAGGCAGCCTGCGGGCTAGCAGCCAGCGCCTGGTAGGCATCGAACAACGCGCGGTTTTGCCCAAGCTCGGTGGAGTAGGCGCTCAGCGCTGGCAGGCAGGCTTCATAGGCTTCACGAAGCTCGGGGCTGTTGCACACCGCATTGAGGTGGCTCACTGGGCTCCAGGCGGCACCGAGGCGATCGTTGAGTTCGTCCATGGCCAGCACCAGGCCTTCCCAGGTAGGGGCTGCGCCTTGTTCTTCGAGAATCCGGGCAATGGCTTTACGGTTGTCAGCCAGGATCGCTTCGATCGCCGGCAGCACGTGCTCGGCACGGATTTGCGAGAAGGGCGGCAGATCGTGGGATTGCAGAAGCGGGTTGTTCGCAGTCACGGTTTGGATACCTTGGCAGAAGAAACACAGGCCCATCTTAATTACAATCGACGCCGACCGCAGCAGGCAGCCAGCCTATCGGCACACATGAGGAACACTATCATGGCCATTCGAAGCTTCCGGCAACACCATCCCAAGCTCGGAGCACGTGCCTTCGTGGACCGCTCGGCGGTAGTACTGGGCGATGTCGAGATCGGCGAAGACAGTTCGGTCTGGCCCTTGGTCGTGGTGCGGGGCGACATGCACCGCATCCGCATCGGCGCCCGTACCAGCGTGCAGGACGGCAGCGTGCTGCACATCACCCACGCAAGCCCGTTCAACCCGGACGGCTTTGCGCTGATCATCGGTGACGAAGTGACCATCGGGCACAAAGTCATGCTGCATGGCTGTACCTTGGGCAATCGCATCCTGGTCGGCATGGGTAGCACCGTCATGGACGGAGCCATCGTCGAAGACGAAGTGATCATCGGCGCTGCAAGCCTGGTGCCGCCAGGCAAGCGCTTGGTCAGCGGCTATCTGTACATGGGTAGCCCAGTCAAGCAGGCGCGGTTGTTGAACGATCAGGAGCGCGCCTTTTTCGCCTACAGTGCCGGCAACTACGTGAAGCTCAAGGACCAGCACCTGGCCGAAGGCTTCGATCAGCCGGGCTGAGCGCTTTTCCCGTACATCCCACCCAGCTGTCCAGCGGCCGGGACCGGGTCCTGCCGCGGCCCTGCGGGCACACATGTGCCTGCCAGCATGCGGCGCAGCCCTCAAGTGGAAACCCTCTACATGCACCAGCAAAACATTCTGTTCGACCTCGACGGTACCCTGACCGACCCACGCCTGGGTATCACCCGTTCGATCCAGTACGCCTTGGCGAAACTGGGTATCGACGAGCCGGACCTCACGCGGCTCGAACACTTCATCGGCCCACCGCTGCTGCAGGCGTTCATGCAGTTCTACGGCTTCGATGAAGCCAAGGCCTGGGAGGCGGTCAACTTCTACCGTGAGCGCTTTCGCGTCACGGGCTTGTACGAAAACCTCGTGTTCGACGGGGTACCGCAGCTGCTTGAAACCCTCAATGGCCAGGGCCGCACACTCTATATAGCCACCTCAAAGCCTTGGGAGTTCGCTCGCGAAATCGCCCGCCACTTCGCCTTCGATCATCATTTCAAAGTGATCTATGGCAGTGAACTGGACGGCACGCGAACCAACAAGGTCGAACTGATTCGCCACCTGCTGGACACAGAAGGGCTGGACCCTGCGCATACCCTGATGATCGGTGATCGCAAGCATGACCTGATCGGTGCTCGCAGCAACGGCTTGCAAGCCGTGGCGGTGGGGTATGGGTTTGGAAGTCGCGATGAGCTGATGGCAGAAGCGCCAGCTTTTCATTTCGCGACGCTTGCCGACCTGCATGACGCGTTCAGCACGCATTCCAGCTCAAAGGCCGGATGAAAGGCCAACCGAAATCCAGGCTACCGCGCCTCAGCGATGCTTCATCAGCTGTTGCAGGGCCGCTGTACGAGCCGCGACCGGCAACGAAGCCAGGTGCTCGACGCGCTCATAGAATCGGTCCCAGTCACCTGCCACTTGGCGAAACAACACTGTGAATGCTGGCACCCACTGGTCGTAGAGCCCAAATGGCAGCAGTTTCGCGTTGTTCAACGGCCCATACACCCAGCCGTCGTAACGCGTGTCGCCACCCCAGGGCCCATCGCGCAGCAGGCGGTAGTCCCGCCTCAACCGCTCGAACTCGGCCTGCTTGGCCAACCGCTTGCCTGCCTCTTCGGTGGGTGCCGCGTAGATTGCCTGTAGCCGCGCACGTGTAGCCAGCACCAAGCGGATGAACTGCTCGCGCTGCGGGCCATGGTCCGGCCCGACGGCTGTCAGGCCGCGGCTTAGCCGCCACTGCCGTGTGCCTTGCTGCTCGACGAAGGACGCGAACGATTCGTTGAAGGCGGTATCGTCCTGCACGTAGACACGCTGGTGGGCCAGCTCGTGAAAGATCAGCGTGGCCAGACGCTCTTCTCCCCAGCCCATCATCGACGACAGTAGCGGGTCATCGAACCAGCCAAGGGTCGAGTAGGTTTCGACGCCACTCACATACACATCCAGGTGTTGCTGGCGCATCAACGCCGCCGCACCCCTAGCTGCTCCCTGCCGGTAGTAGCCACGGTAGGCCACGCATCCGGCAATGGGGAAACAGTGAGTGATTGGCTGCAGCGACAACTCGGGGGTAGCGAACAGGTTCCATACCACATAAGGGCGACCCAGGTCGGCGTACGTCGTATAGCTTCGGTTGTCGGGCAATTTCAGCTGGCGGGTGGCAAATGTTCGCGCCTGCTGAGCGTAGGCCAGTCGAGTGCGCAGAAGTTCTGGACTGGCAGGGTCCGCCATGACCTGCGTCAGCGGCCGACGCGCCTGTAGCAGCTCCCATTGCCCGGTTGCCAGTTGCCCATAGTAGGCAACGCTACTGCAACCGCTGAGCAGCACGGCGACCATTAGCGGAACAAACCGGGTGAAAACGCGGTCGAGTGCCCCAGGGTCTGAGCGCTGCGCAAGCAATAGTCCAAACATCGGTTACCGTCTGATTCGCTCAGCCCAATTCGCCTAAAGATTATCTTGCCGAAGGGGAGTTTCGCCATGCGCGCATTGTGGGTCGCCGGTTCATTGCTGCTGACAACGGCCTGTTCCACCCTGCCTGAGCCCGATCCCAGCCAGGCGTGGGTCGACCTCGAGCCAGGTAGCGACACATCTCTGGACGCCGTGAAGGTCGATGCACGCGACTGGGACGACAACCGTTATTTTCAGATCCCGCCCGGCAATCACGAACTCACCGTGCGTTATCAATTCCCGGTGGCGCCCAGCAACATCGGCCCGGTCAATGCGCCCCTGTGGCGCGACTGCCAGGTAAAAGTAGCCTTCAAGGATTTCGACGCCGGCGAACGCTATCAGCTGCAGGCCGGCAGCATTGGGTTCCGCCCATGGATCAAGCTCTATGACCAACAACAGAAATTGGTGAGCCAAGGTGAACCGGCGGGCTGCCAGCGGACGTAAACACGCTGAACAGCGCTATGCTTGTAGCGTATTCACTGCAAGCGGGAAACTTGCCATGCGCCAGCCCATGATGCTGATCGCCCTCAGTGCGCTGGGAGCCTGCGCCAGCCCTTTGCCCCCCAAAGATCCCAAGCAGGCCTGGGTAGACCTCTACACCATGACACCCGGCAGGGTCATCATGGCCGACCGCCTCGATGGCACGCGCCTGGACGACGGCCGTTATTTTCAGGTAACACCCGGCAAGCACGAACTGATCGTGCGCTTCGATTACGAGATCTATGCGGGCGGCTTTTCTACGAACCCAAGGGACCGCACGTGCTACCTGACGGTACGCTACGATTACTTCGAGGCTGGCGAGCGCTATCGGCTGGAGGCAAGGGCTCCGGTGATGGAACCGCAGGTGCTGCTGTACGACTCAGCCAGGACCGTGGTGGTCAACGAGCCAAGCAGGGTTTTCTGCATTCCTTAGAACCCTTTAGGGCCGCGTCATTGGCGGCCTTACTGATCATTCTTTTGGTAGATGATCTTGCGGGCGCCGCCATCGCAACTACCGACCACCATGTTGGGGTCCTGTACCTCGCTGTTGGGTACGATTTCGAGGGTATAGGAAGGGACACCCTGCGCCTGGATCTTGGCTTCGATTTCTGCCTTCAACTCCTCACACGGCTTGACGGCTGCCAGCGCAGAAGTTGTCATCAGGAAGGCCAGTAGGGCGGTAACGATACGGGTCATGGGCGGCTCCAGCAAAGGCAGCGAGGCTGCCGGGTTTTCAGATTACCGCAAACCGCCCATGGCTGGAGAGATCAACTTACCAGCTTGGCGTCCAGTGTGATTTCGGCGTTCAGTACTTTGGACACCGGGCAGCCTTCCTTGGCCTTGCTGGCGATCTCGAGGAACTTCTCTTCGGTCGTACCTGGCACCTTGGCGCGCAATCTCAAGTGCACCGCCGTGATGGCGAAGCCATCATCCTTCTTGTCCAGGGTGACCTCGGCGGTGGTGTCGATACGCTCGGGCGTCAGGTTGGCTTCGCCCAGCATCATGGACAGCGCCATCGAGAAGCAGCCGGCGTGGGCGGCACCGATGAGCTCTTCCGGGTTGGTTCCCGGCGTGCCTTCGAAACGCGTGTTGAACCCATAGGGATTGTTCTTGAGCGCGCCGCTTTCGGTGGAGATCTGGCCCTTGCCGTCTTTCAGGCCACCTTCCCAGATTGCCGATGCTGTTTTCTTCATGATGCCTCCCGGTCATTGGTTGAGTACCTAAGGTTTCAGAGACTGGTAGCCTGTCGAGAGTTCAGCCCAATCCGACCGCGGACATTGAATCCAACGATTGTGCCCATACAGAGTCAAAAGGCCTCAGGCCAACCATCATTGCGGAGGCTTCATGACGCAGTTGCGAAATCTGAAAATATCTACCCTCGATCTGGTGCCGGTGCGCGCCGACGCGGGGCCAGCGCAATCACTGCGCAACTCGCTGGACCTGGCGCAGCATGTCGAGCGCCTGGGCTACAACCGCTTCTGGGTAGCCGAACACCACAACATGGACGGCATCGCCAGTTCGGCCACGTCGGTGCTGATCGGGTATCTGGCGGGCGGCACATCGCGTATCCGCGTGGGCTCCGGTGGCGTGATGCTGCCCAACCACGCGCCGCTCGTCGTAGCCGAACAGTTTGGCACATTGGCCAGCCTGTACCCCGGCCGTATCGACCTGGGGCTTGGCCGTGCGCCAGGGTCCGACCACATGACCGCCCATGCCCTGCGCCGCGACCGTGCCGGGAGTGCAGACGACTTCCCGGATGATGTCGAAGAGTTATCGCGCTACCTGGGCCCCCGCACCGCAGACCAGAAAGTCATCGCTGTGCCCGGACATGACACCGAAGTGCCCATGTGGTTGTTGGGCTCAAGCCTGTTCAGCGCCCAGCTAGCCGGCATGCGCGGCATGCCCTATGCATTCGCGTCACATTTTGCGCCGCGCTACATGCACGAGGCCATCCGCGTCTACCGCAACCACTTCAAACCATCCACCACCCTCGATAAGCCCTACGTCATGCTCGGCATCCCCATGGTGGTGGCCGAGACCGACGAAAAAGCCGAGTACCTGGCTACTTCGGTCTATCAACGGATCCTGGCCTTGATTCGTGGCCAGAGCCTGATGCAAAAGCCCCCGGTAGAAACCATGGATGGCCTGTGGCTGCCGCATGAACGGGATGCGGTAGGCAGCTTCATGGGGCTTGCGATGATCGGCAGCCCGGAGAAGGTGCGAGCCAAGGTCGAGGTGCTGCTGGAGCAGACAGGGGCGGATGAGCTGATCTTCACCTGTGACTTGTACGAGCATGCAGATCGGCTGCGCTCTTACGAGTTGCTGGCTCAGGCACTCCAATAACCCTAGTCATCACGCAGGGCTCGCCATGTGACAAACCGCGCCGCCCGTCCCCACGGCGGGGACGGCAGGGTATCCAACGCCCGCACGCACGAAACCTACGGTCGACCCGCAGGTTTCGCTGAGCGTCTAGTGACTAATTGCTAGTGCGGCTGTACACGATTTCCTTGGTGCCGGCTTCACAACTGCCGATCACCTTGCCAGCGGGATCACCCTTGTCCACCACCGTCAGTGTGTAATTTTGCACGCCCTTGGCATCGAGCTTTGCAGCGATTTCCGCTTTCAGCTCTTCGCACGGCTTGCCGGCAGCCATCGCGCCGCCTGCCAGGGTCATCAGGCCCAACGCCAGAACCACTTTGTTCATCACTTGCTTTCCTTGTGCAGATGAAATCGCAAAAGGCGCCCATCAGGCGCCTCGTCTAAGTCTTACCCCATCGCGCCAGGCACATCCAGCCTGGAACTGTATCAGCTGTTGGTGATACGGAAGCCGACCTTCAAGGTCACCTGGAAGTGTTCGACCTTGTTGTCACGAATATGGCCGCGGGTGCTGACGACTTCGAACCACTCCATCATCTGCACGCTCTTGGAGGCTTCGGCCAGGGCATTCTGAATGGCGTCTTCGATACCAGTGGTGGAAGAACCTACCAGTTCGAGCATTTTGTACGTGTGGTGATCGGACATATGTTGACTCCTTGAGTAGCTATTACGTTGAGCCTAGCAGCGCCGTGCTGGTTTACTTGCGAGCAGGCGCAACGGCAGAAAGTTCGATTGCACTTTCGCTTCGCTTGATAGTCGCAATCTCTAGAGCCCATAACGCGAAGGAGAGTCAACATGCCCCGCAATTCGCTGCGTAAAACGTCCCTGGAAAGCATGGAAGCCGAGATCGAGAGCCTTCTGAAAAGCCTGGAAAACCTCAAGAACGATGCTTCCGAGGAATCCCAGAAGTCCCTCAAGGCGATCCGCAGCAATGCCGAGACCGCCCTCAAGCACTCGCGCAGCCTACTGAGCGACGCCTATGAAGAAGTCAAAGACCGTACGGTCAAGACCGGCATCGCAACCCGCGATTACGCTCAAGAGCACCCCTACACCACCGCAGGCGTGGCCGTAGGTGCACTGGGCCTGCTGGCTGCCTACCTGCTGTGCAAGCGCAACTAACCGCGCTGCCCGGCCAATTCGGCGCGTAACCATTGCGCCAACTGCTCGGCGCGCCCATCAGCGGCGCGCCGTGGCACCCATAACGCCAGCGCAGCAGGCGTTGCGGTAAAGCCCCAAGGCGCTATCAGACGCCCTGCACGCAAGTCATCGGCCACCAATGGTTCAGGCGCGATGGCCACACCTAGCCCAGCGACCGCTGCCTCCAGCAGGTAATACAGGTGTTCGAATGCCTGCCCATACTTCATTGCCTGAGCGTCGAGGCCATGAGTTGTCGCCCACGTAGGCCAGGCCTGCGGGCGTGAGGTGGTGTGCAGCAGCGATTCTTTCAGCAACTGGCTGACTGCCGCTTTGCGCAGCCGCCCGGAGCCTTCGAAATGCGGGCTGACGACGGGCCCTATCCGTTCTTCGGCCAGGACATGAACCTGCATGTCCGACGGCCACGGCGGTTCGGCATACACCAGCAGGGCGTCCAGCCCAGGGCGACGTGGATCGAGATCGCCCTCACCGGCAGAAAGATGCAGTCGCAATTCAGGCAAATCGGCATTCAATCGCCCCAGACGTGGGATGAACCAACGCGCCAGCAGGCTTCCGGAACACCCCAGCACAAAAGGTGCGCGACCGACTTCACGGGTCAGTTCCCGGCATACTCCACGCAGTCGATCGAAGACATCACCACTGACTTCACGCAGCCTTGTGCCCGCATCTGTGAGTTTGATACCTCGCCCGTCCTTCACGAATAGGGCAACGCCAAGGTGCGCCTCCAGCGCTTTGATCTGCCGGCTGACCGCGCCGTGGGTCACGTGCAGAGCCTCAGCTGCTTGGCTGACGCTGTTCAACCGGGCAGTTGCCTCAAAGGCGCGCAGTGCATTGAGGGGAGGGAGATCACTGGCCATAACGTGTGAGTTTTCCTGACGGATTGAGGCAATCTTATCGGTTTTCATCGGTGCAGGTCATGGTTACAGTAAAGCCCATCACTTATTCGTTAAGCCTTGGAGCGCCCCATGACCCAGTCCCAATACCGCCCCGGCCCCGATGCCAATGGCCTGTTTGGCTCGTTCGGCGGCCGCTATGTGGCCGAAACCCTGATGCCGCTGGTATTGGACCTGGCCCGTGAATACGAAGCCGCCAAGGCAGACCCTGCATTCCTCGAAGAGCTGGCTTACTTTCAACGCGACTACATCGGCCGTCCCAACCCGCTGTATTTCGCTGAGCGCCTGACCGAGCACTGCGGGGGCGCCAAGATCTACTTCAAGCGCGAAGAACTCAACCATACCGGCGCGCACAAGGTGAACAACTGCATCGGCCAGGTGCTGCTGGCCAAGCGCATGGGCAAGAAGCGTCTGATTGCCGAAACCGGCGCGGGCATGCACGGCGTCGCCACTGCCACCGTGGCGGCGCGTTTCGGCCTGCCCTGCGTGATCTACATGGGCGCCACCGACATCGAGCGGCAGCAGGCCAACGTATTCCGCATGAAGTTGCTGGGCGCTGAAATCGTCCCGGTCACTGCCGGCACCGGCACCTTGAAAGACGCCATGAACGAGGCCCTGCGTGACTGGGTCACCAACGTCGACGACACCTTCTACCTGATCGGCACCGTGGCCGGCCCACACCCTTACCCTGCCATGGTTCGGGATTTCCAGGCCATCATCGGCAAGGAGACCCGCGCTCAGATGCAGGAAAAGGAAGGTCGCCTGCCTGACAGCCTCGTGGCATGCGTAGGTGGTGGGTCCAATGCCATGGGCCTGTTCCACGAGTTTCTGGAAGAGCCGAGTGTGCAGATCATCGGGGTCGAGGCAGGCGGGCACGGCGTGCAGACCGACAAACACGCCGCCAGCTTGAACGGCGGGGTGCCTGGGGTGCTGCATGGCAACCGCACCTACCTGCTGCAGGACGCCGATGGCCAGATCACCGATGCCCACTCGATCTCTGCAGGCCTGGACTACCCAGGCATCGGCCCCGAGCATGCCTATCTGCATGAAGTGAAGCGAGTCGAATATGTCAGCATCACGGACGACGAGGCTCTGGATGCCTTCCATGTATCCTGCCGGCTCGAAGGCATCATTCCCGCACTGGAAAGCGCCCATGCGCTGGCCGAAGCCATCAAGCGCGCCCCGTCCTTGCCCAAGGACCACCTGATGGTGATCTGCCTGTCGGGGCGTGGAGACAAGGATATGCACACCGTCATGAACCACATGGCCGCCCAGGAGAAACAGGCATGAGCCGTCTTGAACAACGCTTCGCCGAGCTGAAAACACAAGGCCGCGCGGCACTGGTCACCTTCGTTACCGCAGGTGATCCAGGCTACGACGCCTCGCTCCAGATTCTCAAGGGCTTACCGGCGGCAGGTGCCGATGTGATCGAACTGGGCATGCCGTTCACCGACCCCATGGCCGATGGCGTGGCCATCCAGCTGGCTACTCTGCGCGCGCTCGAGGCCGGTCAGACCCTGGCCAAGACGCTACAGATGGTTCGTGAATTCCGAGTGGACGATACGACCACTCCGATCGTGCTGATGGGTTATTACAACCCGATCCACCGCTTTGGCGTGGAAGCGTTCGTGGCCCAGGCCCATGAAGCCGGTGTCGATGGCCTGATCATCGTCGACCTGCCGCCTGAGCATGACGACGAATTGGCCAGCCCGGCCCAGGCGGCGGGTATCGACTTCATTCGCCTGACAACCCCGACGACCGACGATGCGCGCCTACCTCGCGTACTGGAGCGCAGCTCCGGGTTCGTCTATTACGTGTCAGTGGCTGGTGTGACCGGTGCAGGTTCGGCGACCACCGAGCATGTGACCGAAGCCATTGCGCGCTTGCGTCGTCACACCGACTTGCCGATCAGCGTAGGGTTTGGCATCCGTACCCCTGAACAAGCAGCGAACATCGCCCGTCTCGCTGACGGGGTGGTAGTGGGCTCGGCACTGGTCGACAAAATTGCCCATGCTCAAGACCCTGGTCAGGCTGTGGACGATGTGTTGAGCCTGTGCTCGGCCCTGGCAGAAGGGGTGCGTGGCGCTCGGCGCTGAGGGATGGTTATCGTTGTGGGGGCTGCTCGGTTGCCATAGGCCGTCTCGACCAGCACCTTATGTTGCGAAGCTGAAATTTTGGGGCTGCTGCGCACCCCATCGCGGCACAAGGCCGCTCCCACAGGTGTTACATCAGGCAACCCATCGCGCCCCGTCAAGACCGTTTGTGGGAGCGGCCTTGCGCCGCGATGGGCTGCGAAGCAGCCCCAGAATTTCAGCCTCGCGTGACTATCTGCAAGAGCCCCCTTTGCGGCTCAGGGCGGGCCGTACAGCGCCCCGTCAAGACCGTTCCCACCGCTGGGTCGCTTAATCAACGCCCTCCGCCAAAACCCGACAAGTCCAGAGGCCGCAACGCTCCCATCCAGATCGCATGATCACGGTGATCCGCCAGATCATCCCCTGTCAGCGGGTGCAGAAACACCACCAGCCCCCTGCGATGCAGGGCCAGCCATGGCAGCACCACGCCAATGAGCTCCGGCTCGAACGCCAACTGGCAGCTCCAGTCCGGATGCGGCCCAACGGGCCTGGTGTGCATACGGCCCATGCTGACCGCAAACAGCGCCGCTGCCTCTTCGCACAAGGCTCGCGCCTGTTCCAGGGTCGAGGCGTCGTAGTAGATGTGGGCGTGGTAACCCTTGATTCTCTGCACAGCGACTCCTGATGGGCTTAGATCATGTCGACATGCCACAAGCGGGCCCAGCATCTCAGACGCTGCGCTCGTGCTCAAGCCAATCCACGAACCGTCCGATCAAAGCGCCACGCCGCTTGCGTGGTGGCAGTACGGCGTAATACCCACGCGTTGACCGCAAGCTGCCTTGCAACGGCCGACACAGCAACCCTTGTTCGACCAGACCATCCACCAGATGCCCCCAGCCAATCGCCACGCCTTGGCCGGCGATGGCAGCCTGAATCAACAATGTGTAGTTGTCGAAACGCAGCTGCCCGGCAGGCGGGGAGGTGGTCACGCCAAAGCCGCGAAATACCCCCGCCCAATCGAACCACCGGCTGGCCTGCTCACCTTTGAGGTGTAACAGTGGCAAACGCTGCAAAGCCTGGGCAGACAAGGGTTTGTCACCAGTCAATCGCGGGCTGCATACCGGGAAAACCTCTTCGTCGAATAACCAGCGGCTCTCGCCCTGATGAAAACGGCCATCACCGAACAACACTGCCACATCGATATCCGGACGCAGCATGCCCTGGCTTCGCTCGCCGGTTACCAGGCTCACATCCACCTGGGGATAAGCTTCATGAAAACGGTGCAGGCGCGGCATCAACCAGAACGCTGCGAAAGCAAAATCCGTGGCCACCTGCAACACCTCACGCTGGTCGCGCCCGCTCGCGCGAGCGATCCCTTCGTCCATGATCTGCAAGCCCTGGCTGACGTGTTCGAACAACGACTGACCCGCCTCGGTCAGCTCGATACCCCGGTAGATGCGGTCGAACAATCGTGCCCCCAGTTGCAGCTCCAGGCGTTTTATCTGCTGACTGACCGCTGGCTGCGTCGTGCCCAGCTCCAACGCCGCGGCCGTAAAGCCTCGCAAGCGCGCAGCCGCTTCGAACACCCTCAAGGTATCCAGCGACAGTTGGGCAAGGTGTTCGAACATAAGCCTGGCTAATCCCACACATTGCCCGACATGGGCTTTACCCATGTTATCCACAGTCGCATCGTGATAGGCAAGCATCCCGCATAACCCTCGACGATGGAAGCTGGCATGAAGCGCCCCAATATCCTGTTCATCATGGCCGACCAGATGGCAGCGCCGCTGCTGCCGATCTACGGCGCCTCGCCCATTCAGATGCCTCACCTCACCCGCTTGGCGGCGCAAGCTGTGGTATTCGATTCAGCCTATTGCAACAGCCCGCTGTGCGCGCCGTCGCGCTTCACGCTTGTCAGCGGTCAACTCCCCAGCCGAATCGGGGCGTATGACAATGCGGCCGACTTCCCTGCCGATATCCCTACCTATGCGCATTACCTGCGCCGGCTGGGTTATCGCACGGCACTGTCAGGCAAGATGCATTTCTGTGGGCCCGATCAACTGCACGGTTACGAAGAGCGCCTGACCAGCGATATCTACCCGGCTGACTATGGCTGGGCAGTGAACTGGGATGAACCTGACGTGCGCCCCAGCTGGTACCACAACATGTCCTCGGTGTTGCAGGCAGGGCCGTGCGTGCGTACCAACCAGCTGGATTTTGACGAGGAGGTGGTGTTCAAGGCGCGTCAGTACTTGTATGACCATGTTCGTGAAAACGACGGCCGCCCATTTTGCCTAACCGTGTCCATGACCCATCCCCACGACCCTTACACCATCCCCAAGCGCTACTGGGATCGCTACGAAGGTGTGGATATCCCGCTGCCCAGGGAGACGTACAGCCAGGCCTCGCTCGATCCCCACTCGCAGCGCCTGCTCAAGGTCTACGACCTGTGGAACAAGCCGCTGCCTGTGGACAAGATCCGCGATGCTCGGCGCGCCTACTTCGGCGCCTGCAGCTACATTGACGACAATATCGGGCAACTGCTGCAAACCCTTGAAGAATGCAACCTGGCCCAAGACACCTTGATCGTGTTCTCTGGCGATCACGGCGACATGCTGGGCGAGCGCGGTCTCTGGTACAAGATGCATTGGTTCGAGATGTCAGCCCGGGTGCCGCTGCTGATCCATGCCCCGCAACGCTTCGCGGCTGGCCGCGTGAGTGCGTCGGTCTCGACCTGCGACCTGCTGCCAACACTGGTCGAACTGGCAGGAGGCACTGTGGAGGAAGCGCTCCACCTGGACGGCCGCTCATTGCTCGGTCATCTGCAAGGGAAGGGCGGTCATGACGAGGTCATCGGTGAGTACATGGCCGAGGGCACGGTCGGCCCGCTCATGATGATCCGCCGCGGTCCCTACAAGTTCGTGTACAGCGAAGACGACCCTTGTCTACTCTATGACCTGAGCCGCGACCCGTACGAACGGGAGAACCTGACCACCAGCCCCGAGCACCAGGTACTGCTGCAGGCATTCATCGCCGAGGCGCGCCAGCGCTGGGACATCCCCAGCCTGCGCCAGCAAGTGCTCGCCAGCCAGCGACGCCGCCGGCTGGTGGCTCAGGCACTGGCCATCGGCAAATTGAGCAGTTGGGACCACCAACCGTGGGTAGATGCCAGCCAGCAGTATATGCGTAATCACATCGATCTCGACGACCTCGAGCGCAAGGCACGTTATCCACAGCCCGCCCCCATGGATTGAAAAAGAGAGCCCGCCATGCACACGTTCGCCGCTACCTTGTTCGCACTGGCCGTCGGCCTGGGCACGCTTACCGCTCGGGCCGCTGACGAAGCCGCGCAATGCACCACGGTCAAGCTCGCCGACCCAGGCTGGAGTGACATCGCCACCACCAATGCAGTGGCCCGCCTGTTGCTTGAACCATTGGGCTACCAAGTCAAAATAGACAGCCTGGCGGTGCCGATCATTTACGGCGGCCTCAAGGACGGCCAGGTCGACGCCTTCCTGGGCAGCTGGATGCCTGCGCACCTGGGCTTCCACGACAAGTTCGTCGCCAATGGCGATGTGCAGCAACTGTCACGCAACCTGCAAGGCACCCAATTCACCCTGGCAGTGCCGGACTATGTGTGGAACGCCGGCGTGCAGGATTTCGCAGACCTGAACAAGCACGCCGATCAGTTTGACAAGAAGTTGTACGGCATTGGCTCAGGCGCGCCCGCCAACCTGTCGCTGCAAGAGATCATCAACGGCAATGCCTTCGAACTGGGCAAATGGAAACTGGTGGAGTCGAGCGAGCAGGCCATGCTGGCGCAGGTGGACAGAGCGGTCAAGAAAGAGCGATTCATTGCCTTCCTGGGCTGGACGCCCCATCCCATGAACGTGAAGCTCAAGATGCATTATCTGAGAGGAGGAGAAAAGTGGTTCGGCAGCAAAGGCGATGTGTTCACGCTGACACGCAAGGGTTATCCACAAGCCTGCCCGAATGCAGCGAAGTTGCTGAGCAATCTGAGCTTCACGCTGGACACGGAAAACACCATCATGGCCGAGGTCGTGGATAAAAAGATCAGCTTCGATGACGCGGCCAGGGCCTGGGTGAAGGCACATCCCGAATCGCTGAACGGCTGGTTGGCCGGTGTGACCACCAAGGACGGCGCGGACGCGGTAGCGGCCGTGAAAAACACCCTGTAAACCACGCCTGCGGGAGCGATGCTGTACGCGGTCAATGCGCGTAACGGATCGCTCCTCCAACGCATTCTTACCTGTGGGAGTTCTGGCCACTCTATGCATCGCTTCATACGCCTACTGCCCTTTCTAGCCTGGCTGCCGCACCAATCGAGCCGCAGCCTGCGTCAGGACCTGCTGGTCGGCCTGAGCGGTGCCATTCTTGCGCTGCCACAATCCATCGCCTACGCCCTGATCGCCGGCCTACCCGCAGAATACGGGTTGTATGCAGCCATCGTTCCCGTGCTGATCGCCTGCCTTTGGGGTTCGTCCTGGCACCTGATCTGCGGCCCTACGGCCGCCATCTCCATCGTGCTGTACGCCAGTATCAGCCCGTTGGCAGTGGCAGGTAGCGATGACTACATCACCCTCGTGCTGTTGTTGACCTTTCTGGGCGGGGTCTTCCAGTTGCTGCTGGGGCTTTTGCGTTTCGGGGCCTTGGTGAATTTCGTCTCGCATTCGGTGGTTATCGGCTTCACGCTTGGCGCCGCCGTCGTCATCGCGCTAGGGCAACTGCCCAACCTGCTCGGGCTGGACCTGCCCAGCCAGGCCACAGCATTGAAAACGGCTCAAGACCTGGCCAGCCACGCCGGCGAGCTGGACGTGCCATCCTTGCTGCTTGGGGTGCTGACCGTGGTACTGGGCATAGCCCTGAAACTGTGGCGTGCGCGTTGGCCCAGCCTGTTGATAAGCCTTATGGCGGTCAGCCTGCTGGCGTGGATGCTGCCGGGTGTGTTCGGGCATGTACCGCGTGTGCCGGCATTCGAAGGGCGCCTGCCTCCCTTGAGTGCCTTGCCGCTGCTGGACGTGGACCTGATACTGCGCCTGCTCCCCAGTGCCGTGGCCGTAGGCATGCTGGGGCTGGTGACCAGCCTGTCCATTGCACGTTCGCTGTCCGCCCGCTCCGAGCAACTGGTCGATGCCGACCAGGAAATACGCGCTCAGGGCCTGTCCAACATCGTGGGTGCGTTTTTTTCCGGTTACCTCTCATCGGGCTCGTTCACCCGCTCGGGCCTGAGCTACGACGCCGGCGCACGTTCGCCCATGGCAGGGGTGTTCTCGGCACTGTGGGTGGCGGTGTTCGCCGTGGCCGGCGCCGGCCTGATCGCGCACCTGCCGATCCCGGCCATGGCAGGCAGCATCTTGCTGATCTGCTGGGGGCTGATCGATCGCAAAGCCATCCGCGCATTGCTGCGGGTGAGCCGCGCCGAATTCGTGGTCATGACGCTGACGGCGACGGCCACCTTGCTGCTGGAATTGCAGACGGCGATCTATGCCGGGGTGCTGGTTTCCCTGTTCTTCTACCTCAAGCGTACCTCGCGGCCTCGGATCCACCAGAGCCGTGAAGGCGATGCGGACATATTGCGTGTGGGCGGGTCGATCTTCTTCGGTGCAGCGCATTACCTGCAAGTGCGCCTGCAACGCTGCCAGGGCCCGCAAGTGGTCGTGGATGCACGCCAGGTCAACTTCATCGACTATTCAGGCGTGGACATGCTGCACCGCGAGGCGCGCCGCCTGCAGCGCACAGGTGGCAGCCTGACCTTGCAGGGCGCCAGGCCGCAGGTGATCGAGGAATTACAGAAGCTCGAAGGCCCAGCGCTTTGCCCGATCCAGTTCGAGGAGTGAGCAATCACGCGCAGGGCAGTTCGATGGCCCTGCGCGCGCTCAGCCGCGCGCCAGTTGCCGACGCAGTTCGGCGAGAACCGGCGCAGTGTCCGGGCGTACCCCCCGCCAGATGTAGAAAGCTTCGGCCGCCTGTTCAGCGAGCATGCCCAGGCCGTCCAGCACCTTCGCGGCCCCCCGTTGCGTGGCCCACTGGCAAAACGGCGTAGGCTCCTTGCCATACATCATGTCGTAGCAGACCGTGCGCCCTGGTTCGATCAGGCTGTCGGCAATCGGCGGCAACTCACCGGCCAGGCTGGCCGAGGTTGCATTGATGATCACGTCCACCGGCTCCTGCAACCAGGCGAACCCGCTGGCCACTACCGGCCCCAGTTCATCGAACTCCTCGGCCAGTCGCTCGGCCTTCTCCACCGTGCGGTTGGCAATCACCAGTGATTGCGGGTTATGTGCCAGGATCGGTTCCAGCACCCCGCGCACGGCGCCGCCGGCGCCCAGGATGAGGATGCGCTTGCCGGCCAGTTCCACGCCGGCATTGACGGTCAGGTCACGCACCAATCCCGCACCGTCTGTGTTGTCACCCTGCAAGGTACCGTCGGCCAGCTTGCTGAGGGTATTCACTGCTCCTGCACGACGCGCCCGTGGGGTGAGGCTATCGCACAGGCGATAGGCTTCTTCCTTGAATGGCACGGTGACGTTGCCACCGCTGCCTTGCTTGAAGAAGCCGCGCGCGCAGTCGCTGAAGTCGTCCAGGGGCGCCAGCAGGGTGGCGTACTCCAAGTCCTGGCCGGTCTGCTCTGCGAACAGCCGATGAATCAACGGCGACTTGCTGTGGCCGATCGGGTTGCCAAAAACGACGTACTGGTCCATGACGGCTCCTTGAATTGTCACAGGCTTACTGGCCCAGCCAGTCACGGTCCTGCAGGAAGTATTCGGTCAGTCGCGCCTCTTCGCTGCCGGGCGCGGGTTTCCAGTCGTAGCCCCAGCGTACTTGCGGTGGCAACGACATGAGGATCGACTCGGTGCGCCCGCCAGACTGCAGCCCGAACAGCGTGCCACGGTCATAGACCAGGTTGAACTCGACGTAGCGGCCGCGACGATACTCCTGGAACGCCCGTTGCTGCGGGGTATAAGCAGCGCCCTTGCGGCGTTGCACGATGGGCAGGTACGCGTCGATGTAGGCATCGCCAATGGCGCGGATGAAGGCAAAGCAAGTATCGAAGTCCCACTCGTTCAGGTCATCGAAGAACAACCCGCCAATGCCACGGGGTTCACCCCGGTGCTTGAGGTGAAAATACCGGTCGCACCACGCCTTGTAGCGCGGGTACACATCGGCGCCGAATGGCGCGCAAGCCTGCTCGGCGATGCGATGCCAGTGAACGCAGTCTTCTTCCACACCGTAATAAGGGGTCAGGTCGAAGCCACCGCCGAACCACCAGACCGGCTCTTCACCTTCTTTTTCGGCGATGAAAAACCGCACGTTGGCATGCGAGGTGGGTACGTGTGGGCTGTGCGGGTGAATCACCAGCGACACCCCTAATGCCTGGAAGCCGCGCCCGGCCAATTCAGGCCGATGGGCGCTGGCCGAAGGTGGCAAGCCGGTGCCGAACACATGAGAGAAGTTCACGCCGCCTTTCTCGATGACCGTGCCTTCGCCGATCACCCGCGTACGGCCCCCGCCACCGGCTTCGCGCACCCAGGCGTCCTCGACGAAGCGAGCGCCGCCGTCTTCGCGTTCAAGGGCAGAGCAGATGCGGTCTTGCAGGTCGAGCAGATAGGCTTTCACGGCCTCGGTGCGGCTAATCATCGGGTCACCAGGAGCGGGCAGGGAACAAGTGGCGGCTAGCATAACACCGCCTGCCAGCGCCCCGCAGTTGACGGCAGTCAAGCAAAGGCGTCCGATAGAGGCCCCTTTCCCGATCCCGAATCCAGGAGTACGAGATGGCCAAGCGTATCCAGTTCAGCCAGCACGGCGGCCCCGAAGTGCTGCAGTGGGTGGAGTTCGAACCCGCCCATCCCGGGCCTCAGCAGGTGCGCGTGCGCAACCACGCCGTGGGCCTGAACTTCATCGACACCTATTTCCGCAGTGGGTTGTACGCGCCGCCGTCGTTGCCCTCGGGCTTGGGTACCGAGGGGGCAGGGGTGGTCGAGGCCGTGGGCGAAGGCGTGTCCCGGTTGAAGGTGGGCGACCGCGTAGCCTATGGCGGCGGCCCATTGGGCGCCTATGGCCAGGTGCATACGCTGCCTGAGGCCAACTTGGTCAAGTTGCCAGAGGCCATCAGCTTCGAGCAGGCCGCTGCCGTCATGCTCAAGGGCCTGACCGTGCAGTATCTGCTCAAGCAAACTTATGCCGTGCAACCCGGCGACGTGATCCTGTTCCACGCGGCCGCAGGCGGTGTTGGTTCGCTGGCCTGCCAGTGGGCAAAGGCGCTGGGTGCCAAGCTCATTGGTACCGTGAGCTCTGCCGAAAAAGCCGAGCGGGCCAAGACCTTGGGCGCTTGGGCCACCATCGACTACAGCCACGAGGATGTCGCCAAACGGGTGCTTGAGCTGACCGACGGCAAGAAATGCCCAGTCGTGTATGACGGCGTGGGCGCCGACACTTGGCTGACGTCGCTCGATTGCCTGCAACCGCGGGGGTTGATGGTGAGCTTCGGCAATGCCTCGGGTGCCGTGAGCGGGGTGAACCTGGGGATTCTGGCGCAGAAGGGCTCGCTGTACGTCACTCGGCCGACCCTGGCGACCTATGCCAACAACGCCGAGAACACCCAGGCCATGGCTGATGACCTCTTCTCCATGATTGCCAGCGGCCAACTGACGGTAGATATCCAGCAACGCTACCCGCTCAGCGAAGCGGCCAAGGCCCAAAGCGAGCTATCGGCGCGGCGGACTGTGGGGTCGACTGTTTTGTTGCCTTGATTGGCAGAAGGTCGCGTTATGGCGACCAGGTGCCTGCCTTGGTTTTTGTAGTGTTGCAGAGATCGAGCGCCGCGCGGGCGGCGCTTCGCGGGACAAGCCCACATTGGTGGGCTTAATAAGAACCAGCGCATTTTTCTGTGGGAGCGGCCTTGCGCCGCGATGGGGCGCGCAGCGGCCCTAGGATTTCAGCTTCGCCCATACTGCCAGGGCTGCAGCGTAGCCCATCGCGGCACGAGGCCGCACATGGTTGCAACGTGGCCATGTCGGTGAGTCCATGGTTGTCAGCCTTGTTGGCATGACTGGATTTCAAGGTGGGCATTGATGCGCTCCGCCTGCCTCAAGAGCCATACACCAAGGCGGGCAACCATGGCCTGACAGGTTCGGCACATTGCAACAAATGTGGGCTTGTCCCGCGATGCGCCGCGCGGGCGGCGCTCGATCTCACAGGCGCTAAAAACCCAAAGGCGGACACCTGTCAGCCCTCACACCTTCTTCTGCGACGGCGGAATCGACTCGATGCCATTCAGAATCGCCTCAATCACCCCTTCTGCCATTTCAATCGCATGCAGGTTCGACCAGAACATGCCACGGCCTTCTTCTCGCATGTAATCCAGGGCTTTGTAGCCGGTTTCGTAGGCGCTGCGCAGGTACAGGGCTACGTGGACCAGAGCGTCCTCGGCGGAAATGTTCGGGTTGACGGTGAAGAGTGGGTCATGGCCGGCATCGCAGCGGCCGAATGGGTGGGCGCAAGTGGAGGGAAGGGGTGGATCCGGTACAATTTTTTTCATCGGAAACTCTCGCTTCAATGCCCCACCTTTTCGTTACCACACGATTAGGTGGCAGCTGCACGCAGGGTGGTAAACCGGGGAGAGTACCCAAAACCCGGCAGGCACAAGGCCTCCCGCGTACAGCCGCCATTGACTGCCAGGAACTCTCCGGTTCGGGTTACCACACCCGATCGCCAAATTATTCGACGACGGTTGAAGCCTAAGGGCAGAGGTTCCCACTGAGAAGGTGATGGCAGAGGACGCGGATCGTAGGATATTTCCCAAACCGAATATCAAACAACCGCCTTGGCAAAAATCAGAAAAAACCAAAGGTCATGAGGGGATGGCCCAGGCGCTCGGTCCAAGCCAGGCCCGCAGGTGCATCAACCCGGCCGCACCACTTCACCGGTAGCCAGATTGCGAATCAGGCTCGGGTTCTTCCGCCCGCCCAACGCCCCACCCAGCACCAGATCCAGTTGCCCGTGGAAATACTGCTCCACCCGCAGCCGGGTCTTCGCCGCAGGGCGCCCGCCGGGGTTGCACGACGTGGAGATCAGCGGCCCGACCAACGCGCACAGCTCGCGCACCACCGGGTGATCGCTGACGCGAAGCGCTACGGTATCGTGCTGCCCGGTCACCCATTCGGGCAGCAGGTCCTGATGCGGCACCAGCCAGGTATTGGGCCCGGGCCAGGTGCTGGCCATGCGGTCGATCCAGTCTTCGGGAAAGTCTTCGAACAGAAAGTCGAACTGACGGATGTTGTCGGCGACCAGGATCAGCCCTTTATCCACAGGCCGCGACTTGAGTGCCAGCAGGCGATAGACCGCGTCCTCGTTCCATGGGTCGCAGCCCAGGCCCCAGACCGCCTCCGTCGGGTAGGCGATCACAGCGCCCGCCCGGATCTCACGTGCGGCTTGTTGCACACGAAAACTGCTCACCATCGATGTTTCTCCGCTAGGAATGTTGCCTGGTCGCAGTTTACTCAGCCCGAGCGGGCAAACCAACGCCCGGCTTGATTGCTGACCCGGCCATCGAGCTCCAGCTCGGTGAGTTGTGCCAACACCTCTGCCAACGGTCGTTCACTGCAATGGGCCAGGCTTTCGGTCGTCTGCGGCGCGGCATGCAGCAGCGCCAGCAGCGGGTGATCGAAGGGGTCGACAGCGGCAGGCGGCAGGTTCTGCCAGCCTTGCAGGCTGTCGAGTATCTGCCCAACGCTCTCCACAAGCAGCGCGCCGTCGCGGATCAGCTGGTGGCATCCCTTGGCGCCAGGGTGGTGAATGGAGCCAGGAATAGCATAGACCTCGCGGCCTTGCTCGGCGGCGAGCCGGGCCGTGATCAGCGAGCCACTGGCCAGGCTGGCCTCGACCACCAGCACGCCCAGCGACAAACCACTGATGATGCGATTGCGGCGAGGGAAATTGCCAGGCAACGGCCCAGCATCGAGCGGGTACTCAGATACCAGAGCGCTGCCGTTGTCGATCATTGCCTGGGCCAACTGTTGGTGCCGCTGTGGATAAAGTTTTTCGAGTCCCGTGCCCAGCACCCCTATCGTGGCCCCGCCAGCCTGCAGCGCAGCACGGTGGGCGGCTCCGTCAATGCCTACGGCCAGGCCGCTGGTGATGACGAAACCCGCCTGGGCGAGGTACCTGGCAAAAGCCCCGGCCGTGTCCACCGCGGGTGGTGTCGCGCGGCGGCTGCCCACGATTGCCAACTGAGGGCGACTGAGCAGCGAGGCGTTCCCCGCCACGAACAACAGCGGCGGGGCGTCATCGATTTCGGCCAGCAACGCGGGGTAGTCAGAGCTGTCCCACATCAGCAATTGCTGGCCCGGAAGCTCTAACCAGCGCATTGCAGCGCTGGCTGCATCACGTACTTCGGGGCTGCGCCTTGCTTCGATGCTGGCGTGAGGAATGCCCAGCGCGCGCCAGGCAGAACCGGGTGCGCTGAGTGCTGACGAGGCACTGCCGAAGGCTTCGATCAATGTAGAGAAACGTCGCAGGCCGGTCTCGGGCAGGCAGTGCAGACGCAATCGCGCCTCCAGTTCGTCCGGTGGGCAATGGGGCATGGGGCAATCAGACATCGGTAATCATCCTTGATGCAAAACGGTTGATCCAGGCATCGCAACCTGTGGATAACTCTGTGAGTAACACTTTGAAAAGCTGTCCATTGGCTGGGGGCTATCGAGCCAATAGTCACCCTAGACGAGCTTGCCAGGTGCCGAAGTCCGCGTTTCCCTTTATTATGTGTGTTCAGTTTTCAACCAAACGCACAGTGACTGCCTGACCTTATGGCCATTTTGAACATTCTCGAATTTCCGGACCCGCGCCTGCGCACCATCGCCAAACCGGTGACGGCGTTCGACGACGCCCTGCGCCAGCTGATCGACGACATGTTTGAAACCATGTACGAAGCCCCTGGCATCGGCCTGGCCGCGACCCAGGTCAACGTGCATCAGCAAGTGGTGGTGATGGACCTCAGCGAAGACCGCAGCGAACCGCGCGTCTTCATCAACCCGTCGGTCGAGGAATTGACCGATGACATGGGCCAGTACCAGGAAGGCTGTCTGTCGGTACCGGGCTTCTACGAGAACGTCGACCGCCCCCTGCGCGTTCGGATCAAGGCCCAGGACCGCGATGGCACGCCGTTCGAGCTGGAGTGCGAAGGCCTGCTGGCGGTTTGTGTGCAGCATGAATTCGATCACCTCAATGGCAAGCTGTTCGTCGACTACCTGTCGCAGCTCAAGCGGGATCGAATCAAGAAGAAGCTGGAAAAACAGCACCGCCAGCAAGCCTGATTCCCACCTTCCAGAAGGCTTGCTCCGGCAAGCCTTTTTCTTTTTGCAGCGAGAACACCATGCGCATCGTCTTTGCAGGCACTCCCGAGTTTGCCGCCGAACACCTCAAGGCCCTGCTCGACAGCCCGTACGAAGTCGTGGCCGTCTACACCCAGCCTGATCGCCCGGCAGGCCGCGGTCAGAAGCTTATGCCCAGCGCCGTCAAGGCGTTGGCCGTGGCTCATGACATCCCGGTAATGCAGCCGCCAAGCCTGCGCAACGCCGAGGCCCAGGCACAGTTGGCCGCGCTGGCGCCCGATCTGATGGTCGTGGTTGCCTATGGCCTGATCCTGCCCCAGACGGTGCTCGACATTCCGCGTCTGGGTTGCATCAACAGCCACGCGTCCTTGCTGCCGCGCTGGCGTGGTGCGGCGCCCATTCAGCGAGCCGTTCAGGCAGGCGATGCCGAAAGCGGCGTAACCGTCATGCGCATGGAGGCTGGCCTGGACACGGGGCCGATGCTGCTCAAGGTGGTCACCCCGATCACCGCCGACGATACCGGTGGCAGCCTGCATGATCGACTGGCCCAGATGGGGCCACCGGCCGTCATCCAGGCCATCGCCGGGCTGGCCGACGGTTCGTTGCACGGCGAAGTTCAGGACGACGCCCTGGCCACTTATGCGCACAAGCTGAACAAGGACGAGGCGCGGCTTGACTGGGCGCTGCCGGCCGACCAGCTGGAACGGCTGATCCGGGCATTCAACCCTCGGCCGGTTTGCCACAGCACGCTGGACGGGGAAACCGTGAAAGTGCTGAGTGCCCGTCTAACCACGGGTCAGGGCGCGCCAGGCGAAGTTCTGGCGGCGACCAAGGAGGGCCTGGTGGTGGCCTGCGGCGAGCAGGCGCTCAGCCTGACTCGACTGCAGCTGCCTGGCGGTAAAGCCCTGGCGTTCGGGGACTTGTTCAACAGCCGCCAGGAGAAATTCACGGTAGGCAAGGTGCTCGGCCAATGAACCCACGCCTGGCTGCCGCCCGTGCCCTTGCCGCTGTGCTCAGCGGCAAGGCCTCCCTCAACAGCTCCCTGCCCGTGCAACTGGACAAGGTCGACGACCGTGACCGTGGGCTCACCCAGGACCTGGCCTTTGGTACCGCTCGCTGGCAGCCGCGGCTCGACCTGTTGGCAGCGCAGCTGCTGCAAAAGCCCTTCAAGGCGGCCGATGCAGATGTGCAGGCGTTGTTGCTGATTGGCTTGTACCAGCTGTTCTATACGCGCATCCCGGCCCACGCGGCCATTGGTGAAACCGTGGGTTGCGCTGACAAGCTGAAAAAGCCGTGGGCCAAGGGGCTGCTGAACGCCGTGCTGCGACGGGCCCAGCGTGACGGCGAAACGATGCTGGCCGACATGGAGCGCGACCCTGTGGTACGCACCGCGCATCCCCGCTGGCTACAGAAGTCGCTCAAAGCCTTCTGGCCAGACCAGTGGGAAGCCATTTGCGCCGCCAACAATGCGCACCCACCGATGATCCTGCGCGTCAACCGCCGCCATCACAGCCGTGATGATTACCTCAAGCTGCTCACCGATGCAGGTGTCCAGGCCCATGCCTGCTCCTACAGCCGTGACGGTATCGTGCTGGCGGAGCCACGGGATGTACGCGGCTTGCCCGGCTTTGCCGAGGGCTGGATCAGCGTTCAGGACGAAGCCGCGCAGCTGGCCGCCGACCTGCTGGAACTGGCACCCGGCCAGCGGGTACTCGATGCGTGCTGCGCCCCTGGAGGCAAGACCTGTCATGTATTGGAGGCTCAAGCCGGCCTGGCTCAAGTGGTTGCCATCGACCTGGAAGCCAAGCGCTTGGTACGCGTGCGCGAAAACCTCGACCGCCTGAAGCTCGATGCCGAGCTGATGGCCTGCGATGCCCGCGACACGGCCAGCTGGTGGGACGGCAAACCGTTCCAGCGCATCCTGCTGGATGCCCCCTGCTCGGCGACCGGCGTGATCCGTCGCCATCCAGACATCAAGCTCACCCGCCAGGCCGAGGACATCGCGCCGCTGGCTGCCCTGCAATGTGAGTTGCTCGATGCCTTGTGGCCGACGCTGGAGGTAGGGGGCATGCTGCTTTACGCCACCTGCTCCAGCCTGCCAACCGAGAATACCGAGGTGATCGGGGCGTTCCTGGCACGCACGCCAGGCGCGCGCGAGCTGGACCTGGCTACCGAAGCAGGCCTGCGCCAACCGCATGGTCGCCAGTTGCTGGCCCAGGAAGGCGGCCACGACGGGTTCTACTATGCCAAGCTGATCAAGATTGCCGCCTCGCGCGGTTGAGCACACTGGGGAGTAGCGGATGAAGATCATCATCCTGGGCGCCGGCCAGGTCGGCGGAACGCTTGCGGAGCATCTGGCCAGCGAAGCCAACGACATCACCGTGGTAGACACCGATGGCGACCGCTTGCGCGACTTGGGTGATCGTCTGGACATCCGCACCGTGCAGGGGCGTGGGTCGCTGCCGACGGTGTTGCGCCAGGCAGGCGCCGAAGACGCCGACATGCTGGTCGCCGTGACCAACAGCGACGAGACCAACATGGTGGCTTGCCAGGTGGCGTACTCGCTGTTCCATACCCCGACCAAGATTGCCCGTGTACGTGAGTCGGCCTACCTGACACGTGAAGAGCTGTTCGACAACGACCACATACCGGTCGATGTGCTGATCAGCCCGGAGCAGGTGGTCACTCACTACATCAAGCGCCTGATCGAGCAACCCGGTTCGCTGCAGGTCATCGACTTCGCCCAGGGCAAGGCGCAGCTCGTGGCCGTGAAGGCGTACTACGGCGGCCCACTGGTGGGCCAGCAATTGCGCCAGATACGCGCTCACATGCCTAACGTGGAAACCCGGGTGGCGGCGATCTTCCGCCGTGACCGTTCGATCACGCCACGCGGCGACACGGTGATCGAGGCGGACGACGAGGTGTTCTTCATCGCCGCCAAGAAGGACATCCGCGCGGTCATGGGTGAGCTGCGTCGTATCGATGAAACCAACAAGCGGGTGGTCATCGCTGGCGGTGGGCAGATCGGCGAGCGCCTGGCCGAAGCCATCGAAAGCCGCTACCAGGTGAAGATCATCGAAATGAACCCGGCCCGCTGCCGGTACCTGTCCGATACGCTGGAAAGTACCGTCGTGCTGCAAGGCAGCGCATCGGACAAAGACCTGTTGCTGGAAGAGAACATCGCCGACACCGATATCTTCCTGGCGCTGACCAACGATGACGAAGCCAACATCATGTCGTCCTTGTTGGCCAAGCGCCTAGGGGCGCGCAAGGTCATGACGATCATCAACAACCCGGCGTATGTGGACCTGGTGCAGGGCGGCGAAATCGACATCGCCATCAGCCCGCAGCTGGCCACCATCGGCACTTTGCTGGCGCATGTGCGCCGTGGCGATATCGTCAGCGTTCATTCGCTGCGCCGGGGGGCGGCCGAAGCCATCGAGGCCGTGGCGCATGGCGATGCGAAGTCGAGCAAGGTGGTGGGCAAGGCGATCGAAGACATCACCTTGCCGCCTGGTACCACCATCGGTGCAATCATTCGTCATGAAGGGGTGCTGATTGCCCATGACCATACCGTGATCGAATCAGGCGACCATGTGATTCTGTTCGTTGTGGACAAAAAGCACATCCGGGATGTGGAGAAGCTGTTCCATGTGGGGTTGAGTTTCTTCTAAGGAGGGCGAAGCATGCGCGAATCATTGGAGAAAATGCTGGCCAAGGGTGTGGATAACCCGCTGTTGCGCTTCGGCTTGGGCAAGGCCTGGCTCGATGAGGGCAATGGCGCTGAAGCGGCGATACACCTGGCGCGCTGTGTCGAGCAGGACCCGAAGTACTCGGCAGCGTGGAAGCTATTGGGCAAGGCCTACCAGTTGCAGACGGACCTGCCGGCGGCGCGCAAGGCCTGGGAGGATGGCATCGCTGCAGCCCAGGCCCATGGTGACAAGCAAGCCGAGAAAGAGATGACGGTGTTTCTCAAGAAACTCGACAAACGCTGAGGTCGCTATCGCCGACACGTCGGCTGCCAGACAGCCGCTGCCGGCGATGCACGCCTCAATACCACCGTGCCTCCCCAGCCGGGCGCTTCTTGAAGCGTTTCATGCTCCACATGTACTGGCTGGGATACTCGCGCACATAGCGCTCCACCACCTTGCTCATCGCGGCCGCCGATTCGTTCACGTCGGGGCTGTACATCGCCTCCGGGGCGGCTTCCAGAAACACCTTGAAGCCTGAACCATCGGGCAGGCGCAGGGCATGCAGGAACACACCTACTGCCTTGCCCCCCGCCAGCATGTTCGGCACGAACTTGCTGGTCAGCGCCTGGGTGCCGAGGAAGGGAACGAAAACACCCGCCGACTCGGCCGGCTCGGGGTCGGCCGGGATGCCGACCTGGCCACCGCGCCGAACTTCCTTGATCACGCTGAGGATGCCTTCCTTGGTCGACGGTGCCACACGGTTGCCCATCTGGACACGCTGCTCGCGCAGCAGGTCATCCACCGCCTTGAGCTTGGGTGGCCGGTAGAAAATGATCGGTTTGCACTGGTTGCAGTAGAAGTGGTTCAGCACTTCCCAATTCCCCAGGTGGCTGGTGATACCCACAACCCCTTTCCCTGAGGCCAGGGCCTGTTCCAGCACTTCCAGCCCGTGCACTTCCTTTACCAGCTCCAGCGAGCGCTGTGGTGGCCAGATCCAGGCGCAAGCGCTTTCGACGAAAGACTTGCCAATATCGCGAAGCGCCTGGCCAACCAGTTGCTCGCGGGCGACCGGGTCCATCTCCGGGAAGCACTTGGCCAGGTTGATGCGCACCACGTTGCGCGACCCATTGGGTATCTTCCACATCAGCCAGCCGATGCCGGCGCCGACACGTTGCACCGCGCCCCAAGGCAACTTGGCGAACAGTCGCAGCACCCCGACCATCAGGGCGCCCTTGAACTTTTCCACAGGCGAGTTCCTTATTTCAGCGAGACGGGCATTGTAACCCTTCAGTGCGACAAGTCGGCGTAGCGATCACAGTCGGTGGTGTGATCCATGACCATGCCGGTCGCCTGCATGAAAGCATAACAAATGGTCGGTCCGACAAACGTGAAGCCGGCCTTGCGCAAGGCCTTGCTCATGGCTTGGGCTTCGTCGGTGACCGCCGGGACTTCACTGCGCGTGCGGAAATGGTTGATCTTCGGCGCCCCGCCCACGAACGACCACAACCATTGCCCCGGGTTATCCACAGCCAGCCAGGCCTGGGCATTGCGCCTGGCAGCCTTGAGCTTGAGCCGATTGCGAATGATGCCGGCATCCTGCATCAAGGCTTCGATGCGCTCGTCGCTCATCCGCGCAAGCTTCATAGGATCGAAGCCGTCCAGCACTTCACGATAGCGCTCGCGTTTGCGCAGTACGGTGATCCAGGAAAGGCCTGCCTGGAACCCTTCGAGCAAAAGCATCTCGAACAGCAACGCCGGGTCACGCTGGGGCGTTCCCCATTCCTGGTCATGGTAGGCCTGGTACAGCGGGTCGTCGGTACACCAAAAGCAGCGTGGCATAAGGCTCCAATGAGTAGAGGGCGAGGCGAATCAGGTTATACTCCCGCTCTTTACATCCGCATCCCCAGATACAGGTGAATTTCGTGAGCCAGCCTACGCCAGCCGTGCGTACCTTCCAAGACCTGATCCTCGCCCTGCAGCAGTACTGGGCCGAGCAAGGTTGTGTGGTGCTTCAGCCCTACGATATGGAAGTAGGCGCCGGCACTTTCCACACCGCCACCTTCCTGCGCGCGGTGGGTCCAGAAACCTGGAACGCCGCCTACGTGCAGCCAAGCCGTCGCCCGGCCGACGGGCGGTATGGCGAGAACCCCAACCGCCTGCAGCACTACTATCAATTCCAGGTGGTGCTCAAGCCCAACCCGGCCAACTTCCAAGAGCTGTACCTCGGCTCGCTGAAGGCCATCGGTCTGGACCCGCTGGTACACGACATTCGCTTCGTCGAAGACAACTGGGAATCACCAACCCTCGGGGCCTGGGGCCTGGGCTGGGAAATCTGGCTCAATGGCATGGAGGTGACCCAGTTCACCTACTTCCAGCAAGTCGGCGGCATCGAATGCTACCCGGTGACCGGTGAGATCACTTACGGCCTCGAGCGCCTGGCCATGTACATCCAGGGCGTGGATTCGGTCTACGACCTGGTGTGGGCCGATGGTCCGTTCGGCAAGGTCAGCTACGGCGACGTTTTCCACCAGAACGAGGTGGAGCAGTCGACCTACAACTTCGAACACGCCAACGTCGAAAAGCTGTTCGAACTGTTCGACTTCTACGAAAGCGAAGCCAACCGCCTGATCAAGCTGGAGCTGCCCTTGCCGACCTATGAAATGGTCCTCAAGGCATCCCACACGTTCAACATGCTCGATGCCCGTCGTGCCATCTCGGTGACCGAGCGCCAGCGTTACATCCTGCGTGTGCGTACCCTGGCCCGCGACGTGGCGCAAAGCTACCTGCAAGCCCGCGCGCGCATGGGCTTCCCGATGGCAACCCCCGAATTGCGTGACGAAGTGTTGGCTAAGCTGGAGGCTGCACAATGAGTGCTCAAGATTTCCTGGTAGAACTGGGCACCGAAGAGCTGCCACCCAAGGCCCTCGCCACCCTGGGCGACGCGTTTCTGGCCGGCATCGAAAAAGGTCTGCAAGCCGCAGGCCTGAACTACGCCGGCAAATCGGTCTATGCCGCGCCGCGCCGCCTGGCCGTGCTGATCCGCCAGCTCGATGTGCAACAGCCTGACCGCAGCATCAATATCGATGGCCCGCCCCTGCAAGCTGCCTTCAACGCCGATGGCGAGCCAACCCAGGCTGCACTGGGCTTTGCCAAGAAGTGCGGTGTGGAACTGGCTGAAATCGACCGTAGTGGTCCCAAGCTGCGCTTCTCACAGCACATCCCGGGCAAGGCGACCGTAGGCCTGCTGCCGACCATCGTCGAAGATTCCCTCAACGACCTGCCGATTCCCAAGCGCATGCGCTGGGCGGCAAGCCGCGAAGAGTTCGTGCGCCCGACTCAATGGTTGGTGATGCTGCTGGGTGATCAGGTGGTCGATTGCACCATCCTGTCCCAGAAGGCCGGCCGCCAATCGCGCGGGCACCGCTTCCATCACCCCGAAGACGTTGCCATCAGCGCCCCGGCGAATTACGTCGAAGACATGCGCAAAGCCTACGTCCTGGCTGACTTCAGCGAGCGTCGCGACCTGATCGCCAAGCGGACCGCCGAGTTGGCCATGCAGCAGGAAGGCACTGCTATCGTGCCGCCAGCGTTGCTGGACGAAGTGACCGCGCTGGTCGAATGGCCGGTGCCGCTGGTGTGCTCGTTCGAGGAGCGTTTCCTGGAAGTGCCGCAAGAAGCCTTGATCACCACCATGCAGGACAACCAGAAATACTTCTGCCTGCTGGACAGCGAAGGCAAGCTGCTGCCGCGCTTCATCACGGTGGCCAACGTCGAGAGCCGAGACCCCAAGCAGATCGTGCAGGGTAACGAGAAAGTGGTGCGCCCGCGCCTGACCGACGCCGAATTCTTCTTCAAGCAAGACAAGAAGCAGCCTCTGGAAACCTTCAACGAGCGTTTGAAGAACGTGGTGTTCCAGGCCCAGCTGGGCACGGTCTATGACAAGGCTGAACGGGTATCGAAGCTGGCAGCCTTCATCGCGCCCTTGATTGGCGGCGATGCTCAGCGCGCCGCACGTGCTGGCTTGCTGTCCAAGTGCGACCTGGCCACGGAAATGGTCGGTGAGTTCCCGGAAATGCAAGGCGTTGCCGGCTACTACTACGCGCTCAATGACGCTGAGCCACAGGATGTGGCACTGGCATTGAACGAGCAGTACATGCCACGCGGTGCGGGCGCCGAGTTGCCACAGACCTTGACCGGCGCTGCTGTCGCCATCGCCGACAAGCTCGACACCTTGGTAGGTATCTTCGGCATCGGCATGCTGCCCACCGGCAGCAAGGACCCGTATGCCCTGCGCCGCGCCGCCCTGGGCGTGCTGCGCATCCTGATCGAGAAGCAATTGGACCTGGACCTGACCGGTGCGGTGCAGTTCGCGGTCAAGCAATACGGTGCCAAGGTCAAGGCTGTCGGGCTGGCTGACCAAGTGCTGGAATTCATCTTCGACAGGCTGCGTGCCCGTTACGAAGACGAAGGCATCGACGTCGCCACCTACCTGTCGGTTCGCGCCCTGCAGCCAGGTTCTGCCCTGGACTTCGACCAGCGTGTTCAAGCTGTTCAGGCGTTCCGCAAGCTGCCTGAAGCCGAGGCACTGGCTGCGGTTAACAAGCGCGTCTCGAACCTGTTGAGCAAGGCAGAAGGTGCCATTGCCGAGCAGGTCGAACCCAAGTACTTCGACAATGCCAACGAGTTTTCGCTGTACTCGGCCATCCAGCAAGCTGATCAGGCTGTGCAGCCGATGGCTGCTGCACGCCAGTACAGCGAGTCGCTGGCACGCCTTGCAGCACTGCGCGACCCGGTCGATGCCTTCTTCGAGGCCGTGATGGTCAACGCCGAGGATGCCAAGGTACGCGCCAACCGATATGCCCTGCTCAGCCGTCTGCGTGGGCTGTTCCTGGGCGTAGCCGACATTTCGCTGCTGGGGTAAGCCTTGAAACTGCTGATTCTCGATCGTGACGGGGTGATCAACCAGGACTCCGACGCCTATATCAAGACGCTGGAAGAGTGGGTGCCGATCCCTGGCTCGATCGAAGCGATCGCGCAGTTGAGCAAGGCGGGCTGGACGGTGGCCGTGGCCACCAACCAGTCCGGTATCGCACGCGGTTATTATCCACTCGCTACCCTCGAAGCCATGCATGCGCGCTTGCGCACGCTGGTGGCCGAGCAGGGTGGTGAGATGGGGCATATCGTGTATTGCCCGCATGGCCCCGATGAAGGCTGCGATTGCCGCAAGCCCAAACCGGGCATGCTGCGAGCCATTGCCGAGCACTATCAGGCAAGTCTTGAAGGCGTCTGGTTCGTAGGCGACAGCCAAGGTGACCTACAGGCCGCCCTGGCCGTCGATGCACAACCGGTTCTGGTGAAGACCGGCAAGGGCGAACGAACCCTGGAAAAGGGCGTTCCGGCGTCAACCCTGATTTACGACGATCTGGCTGCAATCGCCAGAGCACTTATCTAACGGTGCGCCTGCGGGCGCACTTTTCTAAAAGCGGGCAGGTCCCGCAACGGTACAAACCACTATGTCGATCCTGCAGGCGATCAGAGTCTTTCTTTTTTACCTGCTGCTGGGTACCAGCTCGCTGCTCTGGTGCTCGCTGAGCTTCTTCATTGCGCCTTTTCTGTCGTTCCCCAAGCGCTATAAGTTCATCAACGTGTACTGGTGCCGCTGCGCTGTCTTTCTGGCGCGTGTCATCGTTGGCATCGATTACAAGATCACCGGCGCCGAGAACGTGCCAGCCGAACCGTGCGTGATCTTGTCGAACCACCAGAGCACCTGGGAGACGTTCTTCCTGTCGCAGTATTTTTCGCCGCTTAGCCAGGTGCTCAAGCGTGAATTGCTGTATGTGCCGTTTTTTGGCTGGGCCATGGCCATGCTGCGCCCCATCGCCATCGACCGGGACAACCCCAAGGAAGCGCTGCGCCAAGTGGCCAAGAAAGGCGATGAGCTGCTCAAGCAGAAAACCTGGGTACTGATCTTCCCGGAAGGCACGCGTGTACCGTTCGGCACAGTGGGCAAGTTCTCTCGCGGAGGCACGGCATTGGCGGTCAACGCTGGTCTGCCTGTGCTGCCCATTGCCCACAATGCCGGCAAATACTGGCCCAAGAATGGCTGGGGCAAGCATGCCGGCACCATCGAGGTAGTGATCGGCGAACCCATGTATGCCAATGGCACTGGCCCTCGCGCCATCGCCGAGCTCAATGAGCGCGCCCAGGCTTGGAACGAAGCCACCCAACGAGCGCTGGGCTCGCTTGCGCCCGTCGAAGAAACCGTCCAGCCACAGGTTTGAGACCTACTTGTGGATAACTTGTGAGCAAATTATGGATTAGCTGTTGTAAAAAACAGCTAACCCTATGAATTGATTGTATTTTCATGGAATGATGTTTTTTTGGAAAATCGTGCATAAGTTTTTTTGAGGCATAAAAAAACCGGCGTTTAGAGCCGGTTTTTTTGTGGTTTCGTTTCAGCTTTTACACCTTATCGATGTCCACATCCTTGGTTTCTTTCAAACAGAAGATACCGACTATCAAGCTGATGCCGGTTACCAGCACTGGGTACCACAACCCATAGAAGATATCGCCGGTATACACCACCAAGGCGAACGAGACCGTAGGCAGGAAACCGCCGAACCAGCCATTACCGATGTGGTACGGCAATGACATGGAGGTGTAACGGATACGCGTTGGGAACAGCTCGACCATCACGGCAGCCAGCGGCCCATAGGTCATCGTGGCGATCAGGATCATGGCGACGATCAGTACCACCACCATCACGCTGTTTACCTGGGCCGGATCAGCCTTGGCGGGGTAGCCCGCCTGCTCGACGGCCGTTCGCATGGCCGCTTCGTCATAGCCATTGATGGTCTTGTCGCCAATGCTCACGACGACTTCGCTGCCGTCGACGTTCACTGAGCTGTACGGCAAGCCTTGCTTGACCAGGAACGTCTTGACCTTGTCGCATGGGCTGTCGAAGCGCGCCTTGCCCACTGGGTCGAACTGGAAGGTGCAGCCTTTCGGGTCGGCGGTGACCACGATAGGGGCTTGGCGGCTCGCGGTGTCGATCTGCGGGTTGGCGTAGAAGCTAAGAGCCTTGAACAGCGGAAAATAGAGAACCGTAGCCAACAGCAACCCCAGCATCAATATCGGCTTGCGCCCGATGCGATCGGACAGCCATCCAAAGAACACGAAGAATGGCGCACCGATCACAACGCTGATGATCAACAAGGTGTTGGCCTGGGCGGGGTCCATTTTCAGCATCTGGGTCATGAAGAACAGCACGTAGAACTGTGCTGTATAAAAGGTGACAGCCTGGCCGGCGTTGATACTGAACAGCGCGGTGAGCACCACCTTGAGGTTTGGCCAGGATGTGAATGACTCGCGGATCGGCGATTTGCTGATCTTGCCCTGCGCCTTCATTTTCACGAAGGCAGGGGACTCGTGCATGCTCATCCGAATCCAGGTCGAGATCCCCAGTAGCACGATGGACAGCAGAAACGGCAAGCGCCAGCCCCAGGTTTCGAACTGATCGCCGCTCACATAACGACTACCCAGTACAACGAGCAACGACAGCAACAGGCCCAAGGTGGCGGTTGACTGGATGAAACCGGTATGGAAACCCCGCTTGCCAGGTGGCGCGTGTTCCGCCACGTAGGTGGCCGCACCACCGTACTCACCGCCCAGCGCCAGGCCTTGCAGCATGCGCAGCACAACGAGAATGATCGGTGCCGCGATACCGATGCTGGCATACGTGGGCAATAGCCCCACGGCGAAGGTAGACAGCCCCATCAGCACGATGGTGATGAGAAAGGTGTACTTGCGCCCGATCATGTCGCCCAACCGGCCAAACACCAAGGCGCCGAACGGCCGCACCAGGAAGCCGGCGGCAAAAGCCATCAGGGCGAAGATGAACGCCGTGGTGTCATTGACGCCCGCAAAAAACTGCTTGCTGATGACGGCAGCCAAGGCGCCATAGAGGAAAAAGTCATACCACTCGAACACCGTACCGAGCGATGACGCGAAAATGATCTTGCGCTCTTCACGACGACTGGGCGGCTGGCGGCCGCATCCTGCTCTTGGATGTAATCCGACATCGTTGCTGTCCTCGGCCCGCAGGCCACAGTGATTATTCTTGTTGTTCCACTGCCGACAGCGTTCGACTGCGCGCTGTCGTATTGCCCACCCGGTCAGGGTGTTGGTAATGCATCCTGGTTGAAGAAAGTCGTAGTCGCTGCTCCTTTCAAAATCAGTTGCGCCGCCTTTTCAGCGATCATCAAAGTAGGTGAACACGTATTGCCCGAGATGATCTGCGGCATGATCGAGGCATCTGCCACACGAAGCCCAGGGATGCCATGCACACGAAGCTGATCATCGACCACGTCCATGGGTCCATTGCCCATGCGGCATGTTCCGACCGGATGGAAGATCGTCGTGCCTATCTTGCCCGCCGCCTCGTGAAGTTGTTCTTCAGTTTGCAGGGCAGACCCTGGCAGGTATTCCTGGGGCGCGTAGGCTGCCAGGGCAGGGGCCTGCACGATGCGCCGGGTGAGACGGATGGCATCGGCGGCCACCCGCAGGTCCTGAGGGTCGCTGAGGTAGTTGGGGTCGATCAGCGGGGCACTGTTCATGTCTGCGCTGCGAATATCGATACGCCCGCGGCTCAGTGGCCTCAAGTTGCACACCGAAGCGGTGAAGGCCGGAAACTGATGCAACGGCTCGCCAAAACGTTCCAGGGACAAAGGCTGCACGTGGTACTGCAGGTTTGCAGTGGCTTGGTCGGGGCTTGAGCGCACGAAAGCGCCTAGCTGGCTGGGTGCCATCGCCAGCGGGCCGCTACGGTCATACAGGTAGCGCAAGCCCATGCCCATCTTGCCCCACAGGCTATTGGCCATTTGATTGAGGGTGCGCGCGTTGCCAATCTGGTAGATCAGCCGCAACTGCAGGTGATCTTGCAGGTTACCCCCGACACCCGGCATGGCATGACGCACACCAATACCCACACCCTCCAGCAGCTGCTGTGGACCAATGCCCGAACGCTGCAATATGCCGGGCGAGCCTACCGCACCTGCGCACAGCACGATTTCGCGCCGCGCCGAAAATTCGCGCCAGCTCCCCTGCCAATAGGCTTTCACGGCACGGGCCCGGGTATTGTTGAGCAATACCTGATCCACCTGCACGTCGGTCAGGACACTCAGGTTCGGGCGATGCTTGATAGGACGCAGAAAGGCTTTGGACGCGTTCCAACGCACGCCACTGCGCTGATTGACTTGAAAATAGCCGCAGCCTTCGTTGTCGCCCGTATTGAAGTCATCGACCTTGGCAATGCCTGCCTGCTCGGCAGCATCGCGGAAGGCGTCGAGGATTGGCCAACTGTAGCGCTGGCGCTCCACACGCCACTCGCCGGACGCACCGTGGTGTTCGCTCGCGCCGCCGTGGTGGCTTTCGCTTTGCTTGAACAAGGGCAGCACGTCCTGCCAGGCCCAGCCTCGATTGCCCTGGCTGGCCCAAAGGTCGTAGTCCGCGGCCTGGCCGCGCATGTAGATCATGCCGTTGATCGACGAGCATCCGCCCAGGACTTTGCCCCGTGGGTAGCCCAGTGATCGCCCTGCGAGCCCCGGTTGAGCCTCTGTCTTGAAGCACCAGTCGGTGCGCGGGTTACCAATGCAGTACAGGTAACCCACCGGTACATGTATCCAGGGGTAGTTATCCCGGCCACCCGCTTCCAGCAGAAGCACCCGGCATGATGGGTCGGCAGATAACCGGTTCGCCAGCAAACACCCGGCAGGGCCGGCGCCCACGATCACATAGTCGTAGGCAGGATCGACGGATGACATAGAGGACCTCAGGGCCGGTTTTTATTCTTGTCCTCATCCAGCTTAGTGAGTAATTTCGCGGAAGAAACACGCGATTTCGCGCACCCGTTGTGCGTTTTAGCACAGCGAGCCCTGTCGGATAGTCGGCGCCTCCCTGGGTGTTCGATGCAGATATGCAAGGACCAGCATGTTCGATTGGAATGATTTGCGATTTTTCCTGGAGTTGCAGCGCAGCGGCCGATTGTTGACGGCTGCCAAGCGGCTCGAGACCACCCACAGCACCGTAGCGCGTCACATCGAGCGCATCGAGCAGAGCCTGGGTACGGCGCTGTTCGTGCAGCACGCCCAAGGCTACGAGCTGACGCCTTCAGGCCAGGCACTGCTCAAACATGCCGAAGCCATGGAGAACACCGCCTTGCTGGCACAGGAGGAAATCACCCAGTCCATCACGCCATTGGGCAAGATCCGACTCGGCGTGACCGAGGGGATTGGCATCATGTTTTTCACCCCCCGCATGAATGATCTATTCGAGCGCTACCCTGGCCTGGAAGTGGAGCTGGTGGCGGTGCCTCGCTTCGTCAGCATTCTCAACCGTGAAGCGGAAATCAGCATTCATCTGGAAAGACCAAGCGCAGACTTGCTGATCACCCGCAAGTTGACCGACTACCGCCTGGCGCTCTATGCGAGCTCGGCGTACCTGGAACGGTCCGCGCCACTGCGCAATCGCGATGACCTGGCACGCCATAGCTGGATCGGCTACGTGGACGACTTGCTGTTCAGCCAGGAGCTGCTGTTTCTCAACAGCTTCTGCCGTTCACCGAACGTGGTGTTTCGCAGCACCAGCGTGATTGCCCAACAAGCTGCGGCGCGTGCCGGGCTCGGCATCGCCGTACTGCCCAACTACATGGCGCGGCACGACCCGACCCTGGTGCGGGTATTGCCGGGTGAAACCATCCAGCGCAGTTATTGGATCTGCACTCGGCGCGAGCTGCACAAGTCCGTGCGTCTGCGCGTGGTCTGGGATTATCTGCTGAACCTGTGTGCCGCTGAGCAGGAAGCGCTATTAGCCCACTAGCGCTTTACCGATCAGTAGCACCGCCGCCGTCCAGCCTGCCAGGGCGAACAGCTGCTGCAAGCGCGGGCCCGCCAGCCTCGCCGCAAGTGGGCGAGCGGCGAGCAATCCAATCACCGCGCCGAGCGCAAACGGCGCCCCGACTTGCCAGCGCAAGCTCCCTGCGAGCGTGGCGGTGACGACACTTCCCAAGGCTACCAGAGCGATGACGGCCAGGGAGGTCGAGACGATGCTGACCATGCGCAGGTTGGTGTAGCGCCGCAGGGCAGGGACGATGACAAAGCCACCGCCTACACCCAGCAACCCTGACAGCAACCCCGACAGCGCGCCGGTCGAGGCGAGCGCTCGAGCACAGGGGAGGGTCCAGCGCAGCCGTCCCTGAAGAGGGTTGAGCACACAGGGCTCGATGAAACGGTGTGGGCTTGCAGGTGCACCGGTCAATTCCTGACGGGCTTTCAACCACGTGCGCAAACAGGCGTAGATCAGAATGCCGGCGAACATGAGCTGCAGGGGTGCATTAGGCACGTGATGGGCGAGCATCAGTCCCAACGGCGTGAACACGATGCCGACGGCAGCGATCAACGAGGCTGCACGGTAACGCACCACGCCCTGCCGCAACCCCAAGCCGGCGCCGACCGCTGCCGACAGGCCCACAGCCAGCAAACCGATCGGGGCGGCCTGTGCCATGGAAAGCCCCAGGCCGAACACGAGCAGCGGCACGGCAAGAATGCCACCGCCGGCGCCGGTCAGCGCCAGCACCGCGCCGATGATCGCGCCCAAGCCTGTACTGAGCCATGCCTGTTCGATCACTTTGCGGCCTCGGTCGTCATCGCAGCCGGCCTGGCCAGCCATTCACGGCCCTTGAGCATGCCTTGCCAGTACAAAGGCGGCAGCACGCGAGCTTTCAGCAGCCAGGCCAGTCGCGTAGGTTTCCGGCCGTCGAGCAGCCACCGGGGGAAACTCGGCTGCAGCGCCCCGCCATAGGCAAACTCGGCCAGCACGATCTTGCCACGCTCGACTGTGAGCGGGCAGGAGCCATAGCCATCGTAACGCGCCAGGCCAGTACGTCGACCAAGGGCCGCCAGCACATTGTTGGCCACCACTGGCGCCTGTTTGCGGGCAGCAGCAGCGGTTTTTGCATTGGTGGTGTTGGTGACATCCCCAAGCGCATGTACATGGGTGAAAACACGATGGCGCAATGTGTAAGGGTCGACATCCACCCAGCCAGCGCTATCGGCCAGACAGCTGTGGCGAATGAAGTCCGGTGCCACCTGGGGCGGTACCACATGCAGCATGTCGAATGGCTCGGTGCGAAGATGCTGGGTGCCGTCCGCAAGCGTATGCGCGAACACAGCCTGCTTGTTCGGGCCATCCACCGCAATCAGCCTGTGGCCGAAGTTGAGGTCTACCGAGTACTTTTCGATGTACGCCATCAAGGCCGGGACGTAGGCGGAGACGCCGAACAGGGCATTGCCGGCATTGAAAAAGCTGGCTTTGACGGCGCCCAGCCGGCTTTGACGTAGCCAATGATCGCACGACAAATACAGTGCTTTTTGCGGCGCGCCGGCGCATTTGATGGGCATCGGCGGCTGGCAGAACAGGGCGCGGCCTTGCGTGAGGTCCTGCACCAGCTGCCAGGTATAGGGCGCCAGGTCGTAGCGATAATTGGACGTGACGCCGTTTTTGCCCAGGGTTTGAGTCAGCCCATCGATGGCTGCCCAATCAAGTTTCAACCCAGGGCAGACCACAAGCTGTTCGCAAGTGAAAGCCCTGCCATCGGCCAGAAGCACCTTGCGGCACTGCGCGTCGAAACCTTGCACCTGAGCAGCGATCCAGTGCACTCCACGCGGGATGACCGACGCCATTGGACGCATCGTGCTGGAGGCATTGAAGATGCCTGCGCCGACCATGGTCCAGCCGGGTTGATAGTAGTGAACCTCGGCAGGATCTATCAGGGCGATGTCCAGCGAGGGATCGCGCTTGATCAAGCTGGACGCAGTGGCGATACCGGCAGCACCGGCACCTACGATGATGACTTGATGGTGAAAGGCAGTGGGGCAAGCGGGCACGGCGGGCATGGGTAATCCTGACTGTCTGATTATGGGGATGTAGCGGGCTACAGCGCGTTGACGGGTATCTTCAGGTAGCGCACCCCATTGGCTTCAGGGTCTGGGAACTGGCCACTGCGCATGTTCACCTGCACTGCGGGCAGGATCAGAACCGGCATCTCCAAGGTTCGATCGCGCGCTTCGCGCATGGCGACGAAGCTGTCCTCGTCGACACCTTCGCGAACATGGATGTTGTGAATGCGCTGCTCGGCGACGGTGGTCATGTACCGCAGGTCGCGTCCGGCAGGCAGGTAGTCGTGACACATGAACAGACGGGTGTCGGCCGCGAGCGCCAGCAGACGTTGAATCGAGCGATACAGGGTACGAGCATCGGCCCCCGGGAAATCACACCGTGCGGTACCGTAGTCGGGCATGAACAGCGTGTCGCCGACGAAGACTGCCATCTCACCTTCGTGCTCGATGAGATAGCTCATGCAGGCGGGCGTATGCCCAGGGGTATGCAGGGCCTGGGCTTGCAGGTTGCCTATGTGGAAAATTTCTTCATCGTCGAACAATACATCGAACTGGCTCCCATCGCGGGCGAAGCCAGGTTCTGCGTTGAATAAGCTGCCAAACACTTTCTGGACCTGCGTGATGCATGCACCAATGGCAATGCGGCCCCCCAGCTTCTCTTTGAGGTAGGCCGCAGCCGACAAGTGGTCCGCATGTACATGGGTTTCCAG